>JBCCSJ010000030.1:0-28741 GCA_039200505.1 Planctomycetota bacterium
CCCCTCCCTTCAAAAAACACATCTTCAAATTAGTGGGGCAATACGTGTCTTCGAACGACGTTGAAAATCTTTATAAAGTAGAAATGAAAGGAAAATCAACAGATATTGCCCCGAATCCGTGACATAAAATGACCGCAGCTTTCGGTTGGTCACATCGCTCTGATTTCAGAACGACGCATTCAAATTCGCCAATGGTTTCTTTAGTTTGGGAAATCATGCCAGTGTTATACTATGAGATGACAAAATTTTGGAAAACAGCGCATCAAGATCAGAGAACTTCGGTTGGTCTTTGGTTAAAGGCAAAGAGCTTAGCGATGCCAAACGGCGTTTGCCAGTTAATTCAGCGCCTGCGGACCAATCAATGCCCTGTCGCCGTTGCCAGCGAATCGTTGAATGTTTCGAAATACTCCAAACGATTTGCAAAGTGTAATCCAATCCTATTTTGACGTCGAGCAGACCAAGAAATGGAGACTGTTGGTTCGCCAAAAGCCATACCTTTTGCTTAAAATCTAAACTGCACCAATCTATTCAATCCAATACCAATTTATGAAATTCGATAATCCGAAACGACGGCGTGGTTTCTTTCGATCTGGATTGAGATTTTCGCTTCGATCTTTGCTGATACTTTTTGTCGTGGTAGCAATCATCGTGGTTGCCATTCTTCCGAGCATCCGAATTTCTCGGTTACCGAAAATCTTTAACGCGGCGGAAAGTAATTTGTTTGGCAGTACCGTCAGTGCGGCCATGGTTGAGTATTCACAGGATCGTGGATTAGTACAAACCGCCAATCCCCAATTTGCCATTTCGGTCAAAAGTGTCAGCCTACTCGATCTATTAAAATTGAGAAGAAGAATATTGGTTTGGCAATACGATGGCTGGAGGGTCAATCCAATGACCGCAACTGTCCCTTCGGTGACCGGCGATTACCTGGTCGACATGACCTACCGCTATTCTGCGATCAACGTTTCCATTTACGGATGGGGTGATCCCCAAATAGAAAAACCGAATCAGTAAAACACTCTGTCCCTGGTTGCTTGATTGAACAGGAAACTGCAGGTAAGCCAAAGCAGCCTGAATGGATGAGTTTTTTTCAATTTCGGATTAGGCTGCGTACGAATTTAAATGATCAATTCGAGGAAGCATTTCCCAATGGATCCAACCACTCTTGAATCGATCAAACAATATTTTAATGATCGAGGTTTTAAATCACCGCTGCTTTTAGAACATCCAATTTGCAATCCATATAGCGGTGAATCAATCTACTTCTTTCAAAGCGATACTAGCGCAATAGATAGATCCGAACATGACTCTTTACAGTTCATCTACACCTTAGAACCTGGTGGAAAGATGCCTTTGAAGCACCTGCACCCAATTCAGACCGAAACATTCGAAGTCATTCTCGGTTGCCTAACGATGCAAAGAATTCGAGACCGAGTGACGATTACCGCCGGAAACGCTTACACCGTGAATCCGGGCGAAACTCATTGCCCAATGAATCACTCTGATCAAATTCAAGCAGTAGTCCTCGTGACAGTGTTTCCAGCTCAGAATTTCAAGACGAATCTTGAGACAATTTTTGGCTTGGCTGCCGAGGGCAACTGCGACCGCAAAGGTAAGCCTTCTTTTTTGCAGCTTATCGCGATCATGAATCGTTACCCCGATATCGGTTTCATACCTTGGATTCCGACTTGGATTCAAAGATTGGTGGCAAAACTCTTGGCCCCCGTGAGCGCCCGGCGGGGTTACCTCCCGAGCTACGAACGATTCAGCCAAGCAGACAGAACCAGTTAAACGATGGCACTTTTTAACCAATGGGCCAATTCATCCAATTCATCTTGATGGTTCTGATTTTCATCAGCAATGCGTTGCACTTCTGCTGACAACACTTGGGGTTCGTAGCGACAGCTTGTCAGTCTTGATGCAACAGCTTCCATCAATTCAGGAAAAAGAGAGTCGGAGAAAATCTTCGCCGAACGAATCATTCCACGGTGAACATCCAGATGAACGTCAACCCCACCCCACTGGAATCTTTCCTCCAAAACGTGAGAAAAGTCGAGGGCTTTTCCAAAATTCCAATTCCAATCTTTTTGGCGTTGGTAAGTGTCCGAAAAACCGTCCAGATCTGGTTGCGAATCCGTATTAATGGTTTTCGAATCAACCATTTCTCCGTAGTACGATCGGAATTCATCCTGAATCGCCTTGCACACCATTTTATGGTCAATATCGGGGACGAGTTCTGCCAGATTCATCACTCGGGACCGAACGGATCGCACCCCTTTGGACATCAGTTTTTTCGGATCAGGATTAAGATAATCAGCCAACCGAGAAAGGTTGGCATTCAACAGCAGGGTACCGTGATGAAACCCTCGATCTTTTAAATCACGATATGCTGAACCAGAAAATTTTTTCTCCTCACCATTCTGCTCCACCACCAAGTCGTTCCTTCCTGTCGCTTTCCCAGTGATCCCTAGCTTCAAAAGAGCCTGTAAAACAATCTGCGTGGAAACCGATTTGTTGTACCCTGGCTCACTACCCATGAAGGTAAAATTCGTGTTGCCCAAATCGTGAAAAACAGCTCCTCCACCCGTTTGTCGGCGAGCCAGTTTGACGCTGTCTGCCTCCATTTTTGCCGTGTTGCATTCTTTCCAAGGATTCTGCCCTTTGCCAATAACTACCGTATCGGCATTCCTCCACAAAAAAAGGATCTGTTTAGAATGATCCATGTTGCGAAAGATTGCATCCTCAACAGCAAGATTAAAATAAGGGTCATAACAATCAGAAAGTAATATTTGGATCTGAGGCATAGATGATATCCGAAAAATCAATTTTAATTTTGGTGAGCCGAAACGCGAAAACCAACAAATGTTGACCTCCTTTGGCCGCCAAACGATTTTCTTGGCCTAGCGATATTGATTTCCCGCTCACGGTGAGAAACAATCGGCAAAGGGTTAAAATACTTGAAAGATTGGCTGTGTTTTAAACTCAAATCTTTAAAAAGGAACGTCACGTGAGGCAAATCAAACTCGTCGCGTCCGGTTACTCCCGAATATTTCAGCAGATACCAATCTTCGCTTTACTGATTTCAATATCAATTTTTCAAGCATTAGGATGTAAAAAGCCAAGTGAGGCAGCGGTCAAAAAGTCAAAATCCGTGGACGTTGTGTTACTCCGGAGTGACGATTTTACGATCACGGCCGAGCGATGCAAAATCGATCCCGAGTCAGGGGCGGCAACGACCGGCGGCCTGATCATCGAAACAAAAAAGCCATTTAAAATCGGCTCATTAGAAGCAACTGTTTTTTATGACCACGATCTAAACGATCGACTCAGTAAACCATCCGATGGGGTCATCCTTCAAATAGATGATCTGACTGAATCCGTATCCGATAACGCAGTCATCCAGCCAGGTCCGCTCCACTTCGCACCTGGAATTGGAGCGCCATGGTTGATTGGGTCGTTCGAACTGTTGGGGACCGATGACCAGCCGTCAAAACGTCAATTTGAGATTAACTTGATGCCAATGAATGCATTTCATCAGGACAAATAGCGACGCGAAATATGCGTTTTGACCATCAATCTTGCCGATGAATCATTCAAAATCGGAACACGGTCCTTATAAAACGAAATCCAATCCGATCTACTCGTGAATCGTAGTTTCAGAATTTTGGCTTCGGATCAATGCAGAAGGAAAATTGTTGAACGAGTACCCTCCAATTCTCATTTGCGGTGCTCCAGGTTCAGGGACCTCTTTTGCAACGCGATTATTGCGTTATGTCGGACTATTTGTGGGCGTTGATGCTGGACCATTAAAGGCCCGAAAGTATCACGAGTCAGTTTCCTTCCGTGACGCTAACAATCGGGTACTTCAACGCACCATCGAGTTTCCTTATGCTCCCAAATCAGTAGCGCAGTTTGAAAACCATGTCGCGCTACTAAAGCAAAATTTAGATGACTTGATTGAACATGTTCAAATAAAGAAGGTCCTTTCAAAATTCTGGGGTGATCAAAACGAAAGAGAGTTTTGGGGGTGGAAAGACCCAAGGAATTCAGCAAATCTGTTGCTTTGGAAAAACATTTTCCCCGACTTAAAGATCATCATCGTAGAAAAGCAATGGCGGCGGCAGGATCGAAAACAAAAAGGTTCCGCTGCCGGCGAATGGTTTAGAAGCAAATCAAATAGGAAATTAAGGACGCTTTACATTCATCCTCCTTACCTTGATGGTTTGAACACATTTCACCTGCAATTGGACCAAATTCAAAAGGATCACCAACACCTTCAATCACTTTGGGACTGGTTAGATTTTGACGTTTCGTTTATTCAAAAGAATATTGAATTAGAATCACTGATCAACAGTTACCATCGTTGATTCTAACAACCGATTGAATCAGGAATCGAGATCTATGAAGAAATCACCACCGGGCACCGTCGAGCGATTCGCCAAAATGACTTTTTCGTCGATCTACCCCCTTTATTTGTCGAAGATTGAAAAGAAGGGTAGGACCAAAAAAGAACTGGACCAAGTCATCCAGTGGTTGACAGGATTTAGCATCAAAAAACTAAATTCACTGATCCAAAAAGAGGTAACGTTTGAAAAGTTCTTTGAGCAAGCCAAACTGAATCCTAACTCCCATCTAATCAAGGGTGTCATCTGTGGATACCGAGTGGAAGAGATTGAAGATCCGCTTCTCCAAAAAGGCCGGTATCTTGACAAACTGGTGGATGAATTAGCCAAAGGAAAGAAGATGGAAAAAATCCTGAGGACACCATAATTTTTGTTCATTCAGCGAACGAACAAACATCAAGCCCGAGACATAAAACGTGGTCGCATCCACACTTCGATGAAATTTTCGATTTTTACAATTTTGGGTTTCACAACTTTGGTAGCCATCCATTTGGGGGTTCCATTTCTTGGCCAAGCTTTAATGGCAACTCTGATTGCAGCCGTGCTTTTAAATTTTGTGAGCATGATGCCACTTGCTGGACTAACGTTTTTATTCAAAAAAATGAGAGGTGACCCGACTCCCATCTCCCTGGAAATTCAGCAGTCCGTCAGCCGTTTGATTTTTGCAATTTTGGCCGCTGTTTATTTGGTTGTGGCTACCCTCGGCCTGGCTGGAATCCTATAAACTAAACTTTGAAAGCCTTGCTTTTTATTTTGCTAATTTGACCGATGTGGCATTGGTTTCCATTTTCGTATTTGAGTTCGACTTGGGACTACCCCAGTTAGATCAAGTAAATTCCTGAGAGGTCCCCGATGTTGAAAACATTTTTCGGCCTACTTCTGATCCAATTAAGTCTTTCGTTCTGCAACGTCGCTGTCGGCCAGCACTGTGCTCCGATCGGTAGTTCCTACCTATCCAAAATTTCGTTTAAATCACTGAGACAAGGTGAGATATCGCTGGAAGCTGAATACCTTAAAACGGGAGGACGTCGCAAAGAGTCTTACCAAATTTATTTATTGGCTTACCTCGAAAAAGACGCCGCTTCGTTACCCACGCCACCTAAAGAAAATCAACGAGCCCGTTATGGAGATGAACTGTTCAGCGAAGAAATTTCATTCGTTTTAGACACTTCAATCGTAAAGCGAGATTTCGATGGGTTTTACCAGTACAACTTCACCAAAAATAGCACTGAACTAGCCACGTTATTCGAAACAAAGCTGATGGCCAAAATCGAGAAAAAGATAGATGGGGGATGGGGACGTTATGAAGAACAGATTCGTTTGGCGATCTTTATTCCATTTCTTGAAGACACTCGTTATGCAAATCTCAAAGGATTGCCAGAAGATCGCCACGAGTGTAATTATTCAAACGATCGGGCTTTGCTTTGGCAAGAACTCCCTTATCGGATCAGCGTGCACTTTTACGAATCCACGCTAGACGATAAAAAACCAGGTAAACCGTATATCCAAATCAACGGAGGCCAACGTAAGTCGCCAAGTTATTAACCAGTGGTTTTGTCAAAGCTTGGTTCCCGCGTTCGTAGCGCCAGTTCCAGCAGGAAATTTGCCTTAAAGGCATTTGAGAGCATTACGACAACCATTCTCTTTCGAGTTTGATCAACCGATTTGTGTAATGCCTTAAGCATTCATCTCAAATTTTGCGGAGTATGGCACTTACGCTTCCAAATTTTTCAATCTTCAATCAAAATCCTGAAGTCGAGTTTTTCATCGGTAAATACGAGATCGAGTTTGATTGTTTAAATACGGTTCGGCATTTTGATTCATGGAAATCATTGTTATCCCCTACTTTGCGATTTCATGCGTGATTGGATGGGTTATTTTCTCGCCGTTTTCAGCGATAGAAGACTTGGACGATTGGACTTTCGCAAAAGTCGAAATCGTAGATCTGCTGGCGATCTTTTTACCGATCGGTTTGTTGCTGGCTTTATCTAACCAGATCATCCCATTTGGAAAAACACCGACGGTGATCGTCGTTATCATTGCATCGAGCATTTTTTTGTTCGCAATATTCTCATTTTTCGTTAGCCTTTTCGTTTTCGCAAAACTGGACAACTTGGCCGCATCGAAGCGAATGGCAACCATCGGGATTCTGATTCCGATGGGTTCAATTTTGACGCTGGCTTGGATCGCCATTCCAGTCGTCTTCTATGCGTCTTACGGTTTCCTTGCCGCACCGATCACATTTGCGATGATGCCCCTGACAATCGTTTTAAGAATCTTAAGTGCTTGGGTTTGTCAAACCAAAACGAATCCCTAGTTGGACCTCAAGATTTAGGCAACCTGGAATCGGCCCGACGCCTAATCAAGGTCGAACTCAAATGGCCTATGATTGATGAAGTCGAAATCCGCCATTGACCGCGATGACCTGCCCGTTGACAAAACTGGCAGATCGAGAGGCCAGAAACGTTGCCACTCCAGCAATATCTTCGGGCCTGCCCCAGCGATTCATGAGCGATTCAGATTTCGCTCTGCGATCCCAATATTCGGAAGTCTGTTCGCCCCAGCTTGTTTGAATCCATCCGGGTGCGATGCAATTGACACGAATCAGGGGGGCCAATGACTGGGCCAAGCTTTTGGTGACAGCCATAATCGACCCTTTCGTGATTGAAAACATTTCACCACTATCACCAGCCATGCCCTGCCAAGCTTGATCCCAACCGATGTTGATGATACTTCGATCACGCTCGTCGCAAGATGACTGCTGGCCCATTTTCTGACCAACCGACCGGGATAACTTCCAGGTCGATTTCACATCCACTTCGAAAAGATAATCGAGTTTCTTGTAAAGTTCTGCATCAGCCCAACGCCCAGTCAGCACGTCGCCGCCCGCATTATTGATCCAGCAGTCGACTGTTTCAAATTTGGACCATGCGTCTGTCACGAGACGATCTAAACATTCTGAATTCTCAAAATCGGCATAAACGGCCTCACATTCAGCCCCCAGATTACGAACGGAATCCATCGTTTCCAAAAGAGACTGGGATTCGGATCGACCATGAAGCACGATTCGAGCACCTAGTTCTGCGAACCGAATGGCGATCGCTTTGCCGATTCCGGTGGATGAGCCCGTGACGACAACCACTTGATTTTGCATTGACAATTGCGATTGAATCACTGATCCGATTCACCGGGGGTACTTAGTTCACTTTTGACATTGGAATCTTTCGAATCGATCAATGGAATTTTTAAACAGATGGCTTCCCTATCGCTCCGAATTAATAACAAATCTTTGTACAAACAAAGTGTATTCCAACAAATTCCGAATATCGTTTTTACTTTCCCAAGTTCCTGGTAGCTTTCAGGACTCGCTTTTACCAAGTAAAGATTACTTTCGCTAAAACTGTTGCGTCCCGATTCAGCGTGAACCAGCAATTTATCGCCGACCAACAAAATCTGACCATTACCGAATCGACCGCGCTGTTTCCATTTTCGCCGAAACGACTCAATCTCAACGCACTCCAAAAAACCATCCGATAGCGAATAAGCGTGCCCTTGGTAAACGACTGGACTTGTGAGTTTCGTTTTCAAAACTCTTGGATCTTTGTGGATGGATTGAGTCGCCCATTTCCCATCAGAATGGGAAACTTGAATCAATTCGCCCCCGAGACTGTACCCTTTGGACGCGATAACATGGTTCTCATCGACGATGGTCACTTGGGAACAATTCGCATCTTGCCCCGTATTGCCCGGTCGTTCATGGCTCCAAAGCTCTTCTCCGGTTTCGGCATCGTGGCCTACAGCATGACTTTCGGCCATCAAAAGAATTTGTCTTTTTCCGGCAATCGTAGCAATACTCGGCGATCCATAGGAAATCATTCTTTTGCCGCCTCGCCATTTCTCTTCGCCCGTTTTTTTATCGAATGCGATTAACGTAACTGATGGCTTCGAAGTGCCGTCTTGACTGGATGGAAGTGGTCCGCCTGCAGGCACAACAACCAAATCATCAAGAATCAGAGGGGAGCAACTTCGACCCCACATTAATGGCGAATTCTCTTCGGTGTAGTCCAAACCCAAACTGTTTGTTTTTGATACCTGCTCGATCCCTACTAATTTGGGAATATCGACCGACCACAATAAATCACCATTGCGGCCATCAAGACATTCGAGATATCCGACGGCACTGGTGATATAAATCAGTCCGTCATCAATCGTCGGTGTAGCCCGAGGCCCCACCTTTCCCATTGCCATCGTATCTTCGTGCCTTCGCGGCATACGGTTGATCCAACAAAGCTTTCCCGTTTCAACTTCGTAGCAGGTGACACATTCATCAGCAGCCCGCTGTTCTTGAGTGATGGCAAACCCATTGACCACGACAAAACCGGACCAACCTTCTCCTACGTCTTGACGCCAAATTACTTTCGGCGGGCTGTCCCAGTCTTCGGAAAGCTGAATGCCATCGACAATCCCATTTCGATTGGATCCCAAAAACTGGTTGAAATCGAATTCCGTGGATCCCAAGTCAACGCCGCTGGACTCCGTCACTGTTTCAACGTAGTTAGTTGGGGTCGCCCAGAACCTAGGCTTAAAACCGGCCAGATTGACATCCCCTTTAATGTTGGGCATGTAGAATACGAAAAACAAAACTGGCACCAAAAATATCAGAATACCGACGAGCGGACGCCGTCCAAGGAAAAAAGCCCATACCATCCATAGGACATAGGTGATAAAGCCAAGAAGCACGGTCAAGATTCCCGGGATTGCGGGATCCATATTAAAGTTTTCGTTCAACCAAAATGCAGACCAGTGGATTGCAACTAACAACGATACAACCAACAGCGTCCAAATCAACGTTTTCCGGGGAAACCGAGACGGACGCCCTTCCGATGGCTGCGAATTGGTCACACTAGTTTCGTTTTCGCTCATCACCCAATCCTAAATTTGAAATCGCTGTTGGTCATCAACTTAGGCAAAGCTGTTGCCCCTGATGCAAACAACCGACGCCATTCTACAAGAGCAACCCAATCGAGTTAATTCTGTCTTTCGCCGAAAAAAAGCCGGACCAAAACCAAAAACACCAAGCAACAATTCGATTTGTAATCGCACTGAAGTCATGGATTATAAAAATCGGGCAAAAAGTAGCCATTTCTGATGTCAGGCGGCCAACCTATATTGACGATTTTTGCCAGAAAACGTACCCTCCGCCCAGTTTTCAAGAAGCTGGACGTTAATACGATCACTCCCGAAAAGGATTTCGGTGAACTGATGAAACAACCCCTCACCGTCATTATTCCCTGTAAAAACGAACAATTAAATATACGCGCTTGCATCGAAAGCTTTTATCGAATCGCCGACGAAGTTCTGATTGCTGATTCTGGCTCGACCGATGCGACGATGGACATTGCTGAACAATTCGAAAAAGTAAAAATCGTCGAACGCGACTATCGGACTTCTGGCGATTTCAAGAATTGGGCTATCCCTCAAGCAGCACACGAATGGGTTTTAATCGTCGACGCAGACGAGCGTCTGACCCCGTCTTTATGTGATGAGATTGAAATTGAATTGAGCCGTGGGACGGCCTATGAAGGATACTGGATCTATCGCCAAAACTACTTTATGGGACACCCTCTCAAACATGGTGACGCCAAATCAGACAAGGTGCTTCGACTGTTCCAGCGAGATCGCGGCCGATACATTGGGCCAAGTGACCATGGCGAAGTCCACATCGAGTCGGGTAATGTTGGCAAGCTGAAAGAAAAGCTCCACCATTATTCAATTTGGAGTTACGATCAGATTGACCAAAAAAATCGTCGTTATACAGAATTGCAGGCCCGTCAATGGGCTGAAAAAGGCAAGGATACTTCCGCTTTCAAATTGCTGATCCGGCCGATGTGGAGATTTTTTCGCGAGTACATCCTGCAAGGCTCGATCCTCGACGGAAAAGCTGGGATTCAAACTGCATGGATTTGCGCATTTTATTCATTCAACAAGCAGGCAAGACTCTGGGCGATCAAGCATGGTCGGGAGCAATCCGATCCAGACGCGATCCGTTTTCGCCAGTTGATCCAAACCGACGAGTTTAAGGACTGGGATCGAGTCGATAGCGAAAATGACTTTGGGCGAAAGGCTGCCTAATCAATCGGTGGTTTTGAATTTTAGATCCATCGGATTGGTCATCTGCAATCTGAGCAACAAGAGTATTGTCTAGCATCAAAATGTTTCGCAAAAAACCTTATTGCTTACGCAATAAAATCAAGAGCTACAGTTCTCCTACCGGGCAACACATTCGCAAAATGGAGAAAGAGCATCACCCCTTCGGGCACATGGAGTTGTCTTAAATAACTCGGCTATATGAGCCTTAAAAATGCAAAACCCTAAAAAAAATGGGGTCAGCTTTGTCATTGCAGTCGGGGACAAAAGGGCTAAGCACACAAAGACACAGAGTGAAACGCTGACTAAATCGCGTCTCTTAAACGCATCGGTGCCGGATGGTAGTCCGCCATTATTTGTACCAGTTTCCGCCAACTTGCCGGGCGCCCCGGCGTAAGCCTTCCAAGAATTCTTAAGCTATCTGCCCCAGTCATCTCAGGCAGGTTAGCCGGCATCTGATCAATATGAAAAAAACCAAGAATACCTGCCACATGAGAATGTAGGGCAGGGCAATCGTTTCCTTGTTCTGCCGAGACAATTTCCAACGATTGGGTTCGAGTGAGATGCTGCAACTGACTCAATAGAATCGGGGTAAAAACTGAATCAGCGGATAAAACAAGTTGGTCAAGCAAAATTTTTTCCAGTGATCTCCACAATAAAGTGCAAATCCAATCGATCCAGGTTCGAGTCAACTCTTTGAATTGTAATCCCGAACTAATCAATGCAGACATCGATCTTATAATTTGGATTTCAAATTCATCGGTTCGAAAATCGTGCTGCCGTAAAATAGAATCCCATCGTTGACTCCATTGCGAAACAAGTCTTCCGTGTGTGAACCAATCCTGCCAGTTTGGCTCGTTATCAACCCCGAAGTCTTTGACGCAACGAATAAGAGGCCTTAAGCCGGGGCTTTGAATTTTTTTAATTTCTGGAATGTCGGCGTCCAGTCCATCGGAAGGCGGAAGACAAAAAGCATGGATTTGATCTTTAATTTCGATTACTGCTTTATGGTGAGTTGCGGTCTTGGCATTACGATCAGCGAACAGAATCCAATAAGGTAATGCCTGTAGCGGACCGCCAGTTCCACCAATCGCCAGATCACGCTCAGGAAACGCATCGACCACCGAGATCCCAGATAGCTCTGCAAGCTGACTGGGATCACACATCGGGTGGTAAATCGGCCGGTGATCAAAGTCTTCGGTCCAAAATCCGGGATCCAAAACAGATACCGCAAGAACGCGATCTACATACTTCCCAGCCTGGCGGTTTAAGTTCGCCACCAGATTGGCCTGCAATCCAGCCAAGTCGGAAACAAGAGGAGCAATTTCAGACCAACTAGCAGTAGCTGAATCGCGAATTTGTTTCAGTTGATTCGTGAGCGATAAATTGATTGCGATTTCGTCTGTAATCGCATGTTTTAAGCGAAGGTATCGTCCTCTACCTTGGGCGAGTAACAATGCCCCCTCGATCAGGTCCAAATTTTCGACCACGTTTAATCCGATCACCATCCGATATTGGCGATCGTGCACGGCTCGATCTATTTGGCCGGAAGTGTCCTCCCAATTTCTTCCGTTCCACAAATTTGGCATTGAAGTGTTACCCTTGTATTGTGGCCAATTTCAGAGTCGGTCGCTCATTAACCTCGTCAATCCACTATTGTTTTATCGGCAAACTGGCCAATTCGGTTTCGTTTTTGACGATGACTAGCGTGCATCAATGCTGTCATCTCGTTTTTCAAAATCCGAAAACCTGTTGCTGCCACCCAAACCGCCTACTACTCCCAGTTTCGCTCGCTCAAAAATTGGGCTTCCCGGCTCTCTCCTGATTTGAATTGTCATAATCACTGATTCGCGATGATTGCCGCGACTCGTGTTGGGTCTTCACCTTACGAAATTGCACGAAAAAAGGTGATCGCCAGAATGAAGGCGGATCACCATTTTTGAAGAATCTAGTTTGGTTGGTCAGCAGTCTGTTTTGCCGCCATTGCATGATCAAAATCGACAGGTCTTCCTTGACTGTCTTTCAAACTTGAATCCCTTCCTTGGGATTGCTCATTGTGGCATGAGGACCAGGTTTTCCCTTCCTGCAATTAACTCCATCCTTGGAGATCCCAACTCCGACCACAAAATCCGTTTAGGCTGCAACTCTCAGTGCTGGAACGGGTTCGCGAATCAAATCGAGGAATTCCTCGAAAATTCGGACATCCAAAGCTGACGCGGCATCATTTTCAGGATGGAATTGGGTTCCGATTGCGATCCACTCCTCTTTATCACTTTCAATCGCCTCGATCACTCCATCGGGACAGCGAGCGGTGACACTGAAGCCAGGAGCAACTTCGTCGATTGCCATGTGGTGTCTTGAACTGACGCGGATCTCACCATCTCCGTATACTCTTTCCATCAAAGTATTTGGTACGATGTCGAGGCTGTGGCGATGACCTGGATCCTGAGGATCTCGATGAGGAATAGCGGTTGGTAAATCTTCCGAGATATGAAGGAATAAGTTTCCGCCAAGCGAAACGTTCAGCAGTTGCATACCAACCCCTATCCCAAAAATGGGAAGTTGTCGTTCTACAATCAAACCCATTAATTTTCGATCAAAGTTTTCCCGCCTCTGATCAAGCGGACGGACGGCAGGGTGAAGCATGAATCCGTCTTTGCGCGGGTCCAAATCGGCTCCACCAATCATCACGAATCCATCAAGTCGATCCAAAACTGCATTGATGTCGTCTTCGTTGTCCATTGGAGGAACGACGATTGGGATACCACCGGCTCGGATAATGCTGTCATAATACCCTGCAGTAACGACAGAGAACGATGGTTGGTTACGGTGAGCACTTCGGTAGTCCGCGTTGATTCCAATTAACGGCTTAGCTTGCATCCTGGCTTCTCCTGAAGTTGATTCGACTCATCGTGAGTCATTAAGATAGAAGTTAATACGAAACAAAAAATTCAGATCAACTGAGTGATTCTTCGTAAAATTTGAGGGCGAGACAGATGAAAATAAATTTCGTCGTCGAGAGGACCAATTGGCTTTTGCCTTGGTGAATGGCTGAATCAAGAATTCAGTCTTTCACCGACGAATAGCCCATCCTAAGCCGCGTCGGATCAAATTTGTTGAAGTGTCACATCAGTGCGACGGTTCGTATTCTGCCCGACGATTCGGGCTCGTCAAGCATTTTGCTTATCTAGACAATAAAAATGCTGAACCACCCTCTGTTGTGCAAGCGGCGACGCAACTGCTAGCGAATTTGGTCTTGCGATTGTTGTCTCGGCGTCAAAAATGAATCGGAATTCGGTGAAAACGGTCCCTGAATTCGATTTTAATTGCCTTCACTATTCGAGAGAAAAGCCCAAATATGCGGTATTCCAGCGTTTGTATCGAGTCTTTTGGATATACCTTACCCGAAGAAATCTGGACTTCTTCTGACGTCGAAAACAAGCTTTCGCCTCTTTATTCTCGCCTGAAATTACCCGAAGGCAGGTTGGAATTGATGACCGGCATAGAGCAGCGGCGTTTTTGGCCTGCCGATGCCAAACCGAGCCAAATGAGCGTCCAAAGCTGCCGACTAGCTCTTGATGCGGCCGAGTATTCTGCCAATCAAGTAGGGTGCCTGATTCATGGGTCGGTCTGTCGCGATTTCCTTGAACCAGCGACTGCCTGCACCGTTCATAATCAGCTCGGTCTTCCACGAAATTGTTTTATCTACGACGTTTCCAATGCCTGCCTTGGGATTTTGAGCGGTATGGTTCAAGCTGCCAACATGATCGAATTAGGACAAATCGAAAGTGCGTTGGTAGTTGGTTCCGAAGGTGGCCGACAACTTGTTGAAAAAACAATTTCGACGCTGAATGCCGACCATTCGTTAACTCGAAAAACTGTCAAACCAGCGGTTGCCAGTCTCACGATCGGGTCGGCAAGCTGTGCGGTCCTACTGGTTCACAAATCGGTAAGCAAAACGGGTAATCGATTGTTAGGTGCATCGGTAAATGCCAACACCCGCTATCACGATCTGTGTCAAAGTCATAGTGATCAAGCTGGTGCCGACATGGCTCCTTTGATGCAAACGGATTCGGAAAAACTGATGCATCATGGCGTTGAAACTGGCGTCGATAACATGCCGAATTTTCTCAGCGAAAGCGGCTGGAAAGTCGAGGACATCGATAAAACAGTTTGTCATCAAGTTGGTGTCGCTCACCAAAAATTAATGCTGCAATCGCTAGGTATCAATCCTGACTTGGATTTCCAAACATTTTCATGGTTGGGCAATACAGGGTCGGCCGCTTTGCCGATTTCGATGGCGGTTGCCTGCGAAAAAGACTTTATCAAGTCGGGTGATAACGTCGCCATGCTAGGCATCGGATCGGGAATTAATTGTTTGATGATTTCTGCCAATTGGCAAAACACACGGGTAAAATCTCAGGTCGGAATTTCCAGCGAACAGACGTTATCAAGTCCAACTGTCTAACAAACCGGGTTTTCGCCAAGTTCAAATTTCGACCCAGAGGATCCTACGTTTTTTAGCTTTTTAAGTTGCGAAATCCACAATTTCAGATCTTCAAAAGCAAATTCGTGATTGGTTGAAAATAAAAGGAATACATTTGTCTCGTTGTCGGATCAGTGAATCGTCTATAAATGATCGAGGCAACTTCTGGGGGATATTATGATTGAATGGTTTACGGACGACCCGATTGTCCCAATGATATTGGGCGCGATTTTGGTGATCGTATTTTTTGGCTTCTGGGTAATGTCACGTGACGGATTGATGCTCAAAGCATGTATCGGAATTTTTTTGATCACACTATCAATCGTGATTTGTGAGTCGTGGATCGTCACCGATAAAGAACAGATAGAAGATACTGTTTACAAACTGGCTTCGCATGTTCAAAACAACGACATTAACTCGGTGTTGTCGTACATCAGTGAAACAGTGCCTGAGAAAGCCAAACGCGCAAGAGCGGAGATGGAGCGACTAGAGTTTTTATCTTGTTCGATTCTTCAAACCGCCGGGTTTAAGAAAGAGTCTAAAGACAAAGCTGAAATCAGTTTTTCTGCTACTGCTCGGGCAAGGCTCAAGCCATATCCCGACCGACATTTTACTCGACAAAAGGTAACGTTGATTTTTGCTCGAGAGAAAGATGAGTGGAAAATGATTCACTATCGAGTCGTCAATCCAATGTCTGGAACCGTTCGCGAGCCTTAACAGGGCGACGGACTATAGGATGCCAAACAGACTTTGTCATTCGTTTCCGCTCAATCATTGACTATCTAAAAGCGCAGCCAGCGAGTGAATAGTTGACTACTCAAAAGGCCAATATAGAGAAACGGTTTTAAGATCTACATGTTACAGATACTGTTAACTGGGCTCAGCACAAGCTATATTTTTGGTTTTTGAAGACTATCGGGAACCACCAAGATGGCTGAAGAGACCGGCACTAATTCCATTCAACTCGAAGACTTTATTCGGGACGTACAAGATTTCCCCAAGCCGGGAATCATCTTCAAGGATATTACTCCTCTCTTGGCCAGCAGCCAAGCACTTAACGAGTGCATTGATCGCTTTGCCGCCGAATATAACGACAAGCAAATTGATGTAATAGCGGCTGCTGAAGCCAGAGGGTTTTTGTTCGCTGTTCCTTTGGCGATGCGGCTTGGAATTGGAATGGTTCCGATTAGAAAACCGGGCAAGCTGCCTTACGAAAAACACTCGTATAGTTACGAGTTGGAGTACGGTTCCGATACGTTGGAAATGCACATCGATGCCGTTAAAAGTGGCGACCGGGTATTGGTGATTGACGATCTTTTGGCTACCGGTGGTACAGTTCAAGCATGTTGTGAAATGATTGAACAATGCGGGGCATCGGTTGTCGGCTGCGGATTCTTAATTCATCTCGCTTTTCTTGATGGAGCAAAAAAACTGGAAAAGTATCCAGTTTTTAGTCTAATCAACTGCGATTAGCCCATTCGACGAAACTCATTAGGCGGAGTACTGACAAGATGATTCGAATCACAATCGTTTTAGGAATCTTGTTTGCGTTCGGCATTCAAATCCCTGGCTCAGCCTTGGCTCAAGGAGGAGGCATGGGCGCCGGTGCGGCTTATTCAGCGTTTCAAAATCAAACACCTCCCACTACTCAGTCAGCACAACCCAACCAGTCTGAATTTATTGCGGTCAAAGGTTCGGCTGAAATTGCGGTGGTGCCAGAGTCGCTGAGGCTAGTGTTTGCCGTCACCGCGAAATCTGCAGCATCCAAAGAATGCTCGGTTCAAACAGCACAAACGATTGCCGCGATCCGGATTCAACTTGCAGAGATCGGAGTTGACGATCAAAACGTTGTCGAAGACTTCATTGTGATGCTTCCGACTTACGACTGGGAACTAAAAAAATCTGGTGACACGGAATATCTCGAAGAACGTCTCACCGGTTATCGCATGCAGACCAATCTACACGTTTTGTGTAAGAACGAACTTGAGGCAAACCAAATTATGAAGGTTGCGTTCACCAATGGTGTCAACGAAATCATCTCTTTTGATTATTGGCATTCGAAGCTGGAAGAGTACAAACAACAAGCGATCAACAACGCGCTTCAAGCAGCTCAAGAGAAGTCGGAAATTCTACTTTCAGTGTTCCCAGAAAAACCATTGGTAATGAATATTGATCACTCGGCGTCGGTCAGCTTCCCGCAGTCACTTTACAAAACGATCCAGCCAAAACCGAGCAATGACAATTCAATCGTTCCCTACCGCTGGAAAAACTTTCTCAAAATTCGAGCTCACCGGCCGTTAACAACCTACTATGCCGGTAGCAACAATTTTGCGGATGTCACCACCGCCAAGCCTCCAATGAATCCGGAAATCATGGTTTATTCAGAGGTCACTTTGACTTATGGATCACCCACACGGGTCCAGCGAATGGAGTTAGAACGGGCGATCGGTCAGAGTAAGAACTAATTTTTAATCAATTCGAATACTTCTTTGGCCGCGTCAATCGTGGCGTCAATATCCTCGTCGGTGTGAGCTGAGGAGATGAATAGTGCTTCGTATTGACTACATGGCATATAAACACCTCTTTCAATCAAGCCCCAAAAGTATCTTGAAAATAGATCGGTGTCGGATTGGGATGAACTGGACCAATCTGTGACCGGCCCGGGGTGAAAGAAAAAAGTGAGCATACTGCCCACTCGATTTACAGCGTGCTGAATACCAGCTTGTTTGGCAGACTCTGATAATCCGTCGGCAAGTCGTTTGCCTACAAATTCTAGTCGATCATAAGGAGGTTGATCGCGTAGCGACTTCAGCATCGCAATTCCAGCAGCTGTAGCTATTGGGTTACCGCTGAGAGTTCCAGCCTGAAATACTTTACCCGAAGGTAGAACATGTTTCATGATCTCCTTTTTACCGGCGAAGGCACCGAGGGGGAGACCGCCACCCACAATTTTTCCTAACGTTGTCAAATCAGGGCTGACTCCGAACAGTTCCTGTGCCCCTCCATAACTGACCCGAAACCCGCACATCACTTCGTCGAAAATCAATACGGACCCATGCTTGTCAGAGAGCGAACGGAGTGCATTCAAAAACTCTTTCGAAGGAGTCACGCAGCCCATGTTTCCGCAAACTGGTTCCAAGATCACGGCTGCAATTTGGTCCCCATGCGTTTCATAAGCAGAGTTTAAATCCTCGACGTTGTTATATTCGAGTACCAGGGTATCCTTGCTGGTTCCAAGAGTGACTCCGGGGGAGTTGGGCACGGCCAAGGTTGCCGCCGCGCTGCCCGCTGCAACTAACAGGCTGTCGACATGCCCGTGGTAGTTACCGGCAAACTTGATGACCAGATCGCGGCCAGTGTATCCGCGAGCCAATCGGATCGCACTCATCGTTGCTTCGGTTCCTGAATTGACCAACCGAACCATTTCGACCGATGGAACCGCGGCGATGATCAATTCCGCCAACTCGTTTTCTGCAATCGTTGGAGCCCCAAAACTTGTCCCGCGGTCAACCGCCGCGTGAACGGCTTGGCTGACCGGCGGCCATTGGTGACCAAAAATCATCGGCCCCCATGAACCGATATAATCGACATACCGATTGCCATCGATGTCAAACAGATAGGCTCCTTTGCCCGATTCAAATACGATTGGATCTCCACCGACCGCACCAAATGCTCTCGCGGCACTATTGACGCCACCGGGCATCAAAGTTTTTGCACGAGCATATTCCCGGGTGCTTTTTTGGCGGTTGAGTTTAGGCGAGTTCATGAATTTTTCTCTTCCGTTGTTGTTTCCTCGTGACGGTCAAATTCGTCGGGGCTGATGGACAGTGAGATATCAGACTAGTGCTGCCCCCAACCGAAACCCCATCTTTCGACCAGCCGCTGAGATGCGTTTTCTTCTTTGACTACGATCCAGTTTCCAGTCGAATCCGATTGTCGGGCCAGCCTTAGTCGACGGAGCTTTTCGAGTGCGTCACAGACTTCAAAATCGACGTCAATTGAAGTCGAACGATTTAGAAATTCTTCTACAAGGTCGTCCAGATGCTGCTCGTTAGTGCCCTGATCTGAAAGTTCCGGATGGTATCTTAAAACTGCATAAGCCAGCACGGCTTCACAGTATTCCTGCTCTTCCGCTTCAATCAAAATGCGATAGATCGTGGCGAGGTTGTTATCAAGATTTTTCAGATACAGACTTTTGGTTAAATCGAATTGATATTTGTTCTTTGTCCGAAAATAGCTCAGAACCGATTTGACCACATAAGTTGAAGAGATTCCCAAAAAGAACAACCAGCCGATCAGCTGGTTCAACCTCTGGTGAAGCGTGATGGCAATCGAAAGAACTAAAACACCTCGAAAGATTTTGTAGATGGTAATCGCCAGCCCGGACAAAGTTGGAAAAAGGATTTTTGCATGGTCAAGTTTCGTCAATCGAACTGTAGTACCTGGTAACAGCATCTCCAAATCGGTCTCTGGAATATTCTTGAACGCTTTAATGTAGACAAATTGGTGATCCAGTAAGTTGGCATCCGAATCATCTCGGGCATTCTGTTTTTTGGATTCGTGGTCTTTGACTCGGAAAAAGATGATCAGCCTTTGAAACTCTGGGATTTCGATCGTTTCCTTGCGAAACAAATTTTGCCACCGGCGGCGATGGCGAGTCACTTTGCGGTAGCCTCGAGCAAAAATTTCGAGCCGATCAAAAATCGAAAAATCGACATCGATCTGAGCGCCCCACTGAGAACCGACCGCGACCGCTTTTTCAATGTCTGTTCGAGAAAGGCGCTTGTAGTGTGCGCTATACAGCATCTGCGTCAATTTTTGAAACAATTCTGACGCGATACTATCCTGATGTTCACGATCGTCGGAATCGAGATCGATGTATTGACTGTCTGGATCAAGTGAGTCGTAGACTTCTTCAAGTCGTTGTAATAGTGCCAGATGTTCCACATGAAAAAGGGATTGGATTCCCTGACAGATAAATCGGAACTGGTCCCGATCGGTTTCCGGAATTTCAAGATATTCGGTCAGCTTCTGCCGCAGGCTGGGGTCTCGATAGGGGATGTAGGTCGCACGAGAAGTTAGCTTCTGAGCTATTGGATCATCTTCGATGCGGCCGACCAAATTGTCTTCTGGTTTATCCACTGCAATCCAAAATTGCTTTGGCAAGTTCTGATTTGGTTTTTATGTTGGGTGGCAGCTTCTAAGTACAAACGGACGACCTAATGTCGTTTTCCTGTTTTATCCTAATAAAAAAGGGCCCTCGATATGTTCGAGCGCCCTTTCGCTTTGATCCGTTCGGTCGACGACGCTACTCGTCAGTGGCATCGGCAACTGGGGACACCACACGGCCCATGTAATACCCACAAAAAGGGCATACTACATGGGTGGGCACCGTTTGACTGCACTTGGGACAAAGAGCCAATTGCTTGGTTGGGATTCGGTCGGTTGCTCGACGCTTGCCGGTTCTCGAATTACTGTGTTTACGCTTTGGAACAGCCATTTTAAAACTCACATTCATCCATCAATTAAGCTCAGAATTTTAGCGACTCAGGGCTTAAATCTCAACGGCTGTTTGTTGGCTAAATTAAAGATTCGACAACGAATCACAAACATAGGGTGTTCATCGGGATTCGTAAGGTCGCAACCGAATGCAATCATTAAATTTGGAGCTTTTTCCTCCGCCGCCGAAAACTGCAAGAAAACAAGGCTATCGTCGCTAGAAATGCCGTAGAAGGTTCGGGAACCGCCGCAATGAGAATGGATTCTCCGACGTTCGTGTTAAATTTGGCGAAATCGATAACGAATTCGCTCTGAACTCCGTTGTCTGGGCTGATCGATCGGATAAATCCATACTGTGACCCTGTCTCGGTGTCCAAGCGAAGGCCCCAGTAACTGTCCCCCGACAAATTTGTGATGACTTGCGGATCACGGGTAAACACCGTCTGGTCATCCACTACGTCTCCCAAGTTCAGGGACGTAGTGCTGATAAAGGCGTCAACATTCAAAGTTTCAATTCGATTTTCAAAGCTCGCGACGCCCATCACCGTAGTTTCACGATTCGACAATCGGAAATCATCCAAACCCAATAGGTCTTCATCAAGATTTAAAACGAACTCCCAATCTCCACCGGATGAATCGGTTGGATCGGTATCGTTTAAAACGATGTTGGGTTCATAGTCTTTGACGACAATGCTTGCCTGGGCTGATGGGCTGGAAACGAACAGGAGCAAGCAAAACAACGAGCACAGTAATTTTGTCATGGTGCGAGTCTTGGGGCGAATTCTGTGGAGGGGCCTGACTGCTTTCCATCGACGGAAAGTCGGTAGGTTTCTTTGATGATGCAGACCGACAGTTTATTCCCGATCCCGATTTGCCGCAATTTGAGTTCAAAAACTAATTGGACTCGCTCATCGACGATTTTCAAGACGAAAATTTTCGCCTTGAGAGCCGATTAAAGGGCGTTCGAATGCGTTAAGAGGCGGCGAATTTGCCGCTGCCGAGGATCTGTCTGGATTTCGATTCTGAGCTACCGGTGTTGGTGAGCGAATCTTTGGAATCAATTCGCAAACCGAATACGGCCAGTTCTTGTTCCGACACAAAAATCAATTGGAAGGATAAAATTCAGTTCGCGACTGGTGAACTTCAAGGGAATCGCATAACAGAAACTTTGCACTTCTTCGTTAGCCACGAATCCGACAAATCGTCAAGAAACCACAGGACGGCGTCGAAATCGGATCAAGGATCCCGGGCTTCTCACAACGCAAATCTCTTTGCTTAAAAAAACTGCGGCTTTGCGTGAGCTTTCCTTCAAACACCTGCGATGGAGTAATTGATGAGCGATGAATACTCAAGCCTTACACCTTAAGCCAAACAGTCCAATGTTTGATTGGGACCAATATCTTTTCGATTAAGAATTTTGAAAACGGTCCGTCGACTGGCAAACCTCACGGGATTCTCGATAGAATAACTTTGAAGTGGTGCGTGAGACTTTTTCGCAATCAAGAACTGCTCTTTTTCTTTTTACCAGATCGCCAGATGTAACCGTCGACAATAAAGTGATGCAAATTGACGGTCGCGACAGTCATTAAAACGGCAGCTTCCATTTCGAACCCGAACGGAAGGTAAAGAAACGGCCAGATTTGGAATAAAAAGTAGCCCAGCAAAAAACTGATGACGTAAAACCAAAGTGAATGAAACATCGGTTTCCGTTTATTCCCTGGCAACTTCATTTGATCATTCACGTGAAAGATCACAACAATCACAATGTACTGGATTGAATGAAATATCGTCGCCCAAAACCAAGCCACTCCGTATGAAGCTGTGACCCACCAAATCCCGTTCACGAAAAGCATTAACCACGCGATCAAAGGCAACGTTTTCCCTTTGTCGCGAAGCCGAAAGAATACAATAATCGGAAGGGCAAAGATCAATACGGATAATACCACGGTCAACTGTGGGATGTATGGAATGTAGTTGAGCCCCGTCACCGTCTTAAACCACGTCAATCCGCCTTCATTGCTTTCAAGAATGGCTCGGATAAAAGGTAGCATCGCGATGCCCCAAAACATTCGCTTTTCTGTCGTATCCATGTAGACGCCCGACCGGTAGCAATACATCAACGCCAATCCGTATGCCTGCATCGCGTAGTGATAGGGTGACCAAGTAATGAATAGTGCCCACAAGTGATCGCCCAAAAGTTTCGGCCAAGCAATACATAAAGTGGTCACTAAAAGGGCAACAATCGGTAGCCCGTAAGAGACCATCCAACGATTCGGTATCTCCCCAGGCTTGGTGTAAAGACGAACCGTTGACGATGCAAAATGTGCGTAGTTCAAAAACAGGTAGACCATCGTTTTGGTCTTGAGATCAGTCGGCGTGATCGACGGATCTATCATGACCCAACACAAAAATGGCAAACTAAGGCCCGCACCGATTAACAAGTAGTCCAGCCAAGGGTTAAGGAAGCATTTCCCAACCAAAGGAGACCAGTCTTTCGATTCAACGGGAGTTCTTGCGATTTGGGTAGACACGGCGAGTCCTGTTTTTCTTCGTCGATTGCGATGATCGTTTGAGCTAAACACTCTTAATCAACGAATCGTCCCAAATCGATTCACGAATCTACCGCCGGAAGGATTGGCAAGCTTGTTCGGATCAGGCCGATTTTCAGGATGAAATATCAGTTGGTGAAAATCAGTTTTAGAGAGTTTTTCCTCGACGAAGATTGAGACCTCGTGCAGCGAATTCAACTTAAAATTTGGGTTGGCGATTCGACTGGGTGTGACGATGGCAGATCATCAGCACCTGCCAACCAAAAATCAGACAAGAACGCTGCACTGAGTATCTCGGCCATTTCCAACGAATATCGAGTCAATTTGCCCATTACCATCCAATAACATGCGAATCTGTTACGGATTGATGGATTTTGAGTCGCTCTTTAATGATGATGGGAACTCACCTTGGAGATTCATCATGAGCAAAATTAAACTTGCGGTCATTGGGCTCGCTGGCATCGTATCAGGTTCTTTCCTTTACGGCGTTGGAGGAGAAGGAGACCGAGATGCTGGAAAAAAAGAATCGCTCACCAAGCAGAACCTGACCGTCGACCCCGCCGACAAACTAAATTCAAATTTCAATAAGACTCCAGAAGTGGCAGGGCCTGAAAGCGATGCTGATATCACCTTGGCAACTGACAAGCCTTATCCAGACGACGATCCATTTTTTTCTACTGAGACCCAAATTCCAAGATTGGCCAAATCTGAATCAGTAAAAACCACGAGTGGAGGGCAACCGATCGAAGTGTTACCCCTACCAAGCACTCGAAACACACAACCCAATCCATTGGCTGTATCAGAATCTAAACGAGAATCTCCGCAATTTCGATTTGAATCAGAGGCACCGGTCGCCATGCGACTGTTTGGACTCGACGAGTTTAGCTTAGATCAGGCATTCCAATCGAGCGATGGACTTACCCCCAAGCAGTTGAATGGTACTTGGGATGTCTTCTCGGCTAAGTTGCCCATTCAGAAAATTGGAAACAAAACCTTTGATGTGGCTGATATCGAAGGAGTCGAGCAAGGTCCGTATTTTGAAGACGCGACTTTGACTGCGCAAAACGGAGTCAAGCTGGATCGGCGAACAATCTACAGGCGACTCGAAGATCAATCGCTCATCGCAAAATCCGTCACTACCGGCCCTTCGGTTTTACGAATTGACTATTACTTGATGCTCAAAACTCAATCTGAATTTTAGTTCCTTCAAACAACACATCAGAAAACATACGTTTGTAGATTCAGTCTTCAAGTTCAGGAATCGGATCTGATAGCCCTATCGTGTTGCCTTCCCAGGTAAGCACACCTTCTTGGTAGGTAAGAATTCGACTTCGGCTTCCGGGGGCAGGCATTCGATTGTTGTCGGGTATGAATTTTCGATGTTGATCCATAAGTTTTGCGAATTCGGAACTCGATGCCAGATTGCTCCATTCGTTGGGATCTGTCTTCAAGTCATAAAACTCTTCGGACCCATCGGCATAACGAATCAGTCGATAGCGTTGACTCCGAATTGAGTGGTTGTCGTGGTTGTGGGTCGTGATAGCAGGAAACGCTCGCGGAGATTCCGGATTTTTGATCTGCGGCATAAGGCTATGGCCTTCAAGACCAGTCGCTGCCGTCAATTGACACATCTCAATTAAAGTTGGGTAAATATCCAACAGTTCCACCGGTTGAGCACATCGCTTTCCCGGCCCAATTCCGGGACCGGCAAAAATGAGAGGAACATGGGTTGATTCTTCCCAGAGTGTGTTTTTACCGGTGATTTCTTTTTCGCCAAGATGGTAACCATGATCGGACCAAAGCACGACCAAAGTGTTATCCATTTTCCCGCTTTTTTGCAGTGCATCTACCAGTCGACCGACTTGGCTATCGACGAAGCTGGTACAGGCAAGATAAGACCTGACCGCATTGATTTCTTGTTCGTTTTCGATCAGGAATTTCAACCTTGGTTCTGGTAATTTCCAATGGAGGTTCCACGAAAACCTGGGAGTGTCCGAGCGGTCATCTGCAAGCGTGGGGGGAAGGATAGATCGATCGTCTGGATATAAGTCGAACCATTTTTGAGTTGCATAACAAGGCACATGAGGCAAGAAAAATCCAACAGATAGAAAGAACGGATGATCGTTTTTCTGACTCAGTTCTCCCTGCAGTTTGTCGATTGCCCATTGGGCGACTTTCCAATCCCCTTTTTCTTGGTCTTGATGGGGGAAACATCCCCAGTCCACCAATTTGTGGCCCCCTGGAGTGATAACTAGCGGATTTTTGGGTCGCACTCCGACACTCGCGGCCGGTCCAAGTGTTTGAAATTCTGAGTCTCCTTTTTGACGACCGTATCCGCCGTGGAAAATTTTTCCTGTGGAGAAAGTTCGATAGTCGTTTTGTTCAAAATGTTGCGGGAGACTAACAAGGTCTTTGAATTCAGGTACCTTCCGAATCCACGGAGCAAGGCCGTAAATTCCAGTGCTAGAAGGGCGTCTACTAAATAGCAAACTTGTTCGGGACGGATTACAAAGTGGAGATTGACAGTGGGCATTGGAAAACAGGATACCGCGAGCAGCCAACGCATCAATATTAGGAGTTTGAGCCATCGGATGTCCGTCCAAACATCCGATCCAGTCATTTTGATCATCGATGGCGATTAATAAAACGTTAGGTTTCTGGCCCAAGTTTTGACCTAAAACCGCTGTCTCAAAAAACGGAAGCAAGCTCCATAACACGCCCGAAAAAATGAATAAGCGATTGGTTGTGTATCTGAGATTGTTCAATGCTGTTATCCAATCGAAACCCATGAATTAACCATTTGATTTAGCTAAACACCTTGTCAACAATCGTCAAAACTTTACGATGGATCATCATCTGTCGACGATTTGTTTTAATACAACAAGAGTTTAATTGTCTGCAACATTGAAACAGTTTGCAAACAATTCGAGCGCAGCATTAGCTACTTGATTTTGGCTGTAATCGCGACTGCGCCATGGAACCTCATATTTTTCCACCGCCATGATTTCGTGGCCTTTGGCGATGGCAATCCACGCGAACGGATGTTTGCTCCCCGGTGCCGGTTCAGCGTAGCCGGTGGTCGAGATTCCGAAGTTTGTGCCAAAAAGTTGGACAACTCCCACAGCCATTTGAACAGCAGTCTCTCGCGAGACACCGTTGACCCCTTGGGCCAATTCACGGTCGACTCCAAGCAAATTTACCTTGGAGTCGATATGATACGCCGTCAGACCACCGACGAAAAAATTGGAACTGCCGCTGATCCCGGTCAACAATGACTGGACTCTCCCACCGGTCAAACTTTCCGCAGCGGCAACCGTTGATTGCGACGATTCGAGTTTTCGCTGAATGATCCTGATGGTTTCGGACATGAAAACAGGGACGCTTTGTATCGGTGGCCTTGTAAACTTTCGCTCGATAAAATAATTCAAAAATGGAGGTGGACTCAAGCCAACTGGAATTCGGGCCTACGCCATCTTCAAAGAATTGGTCGGATTTTTGGATACCGAGTCATCACCTAATTCAAATAAAACATTACTCGATTCTGGAAGAAGGTCGATCTTTGCATCGGATTCCAAAAGTTGGTTCACTTCCATGACTTCAAGTACCGTTTGAAGGATTTCCGGGTCTAACTTGGAGATTTCATTCAAGGCTTTCCCAACGATGTCGGGACGTGCGGCGGAAGCTTCCGCCATTTTCTGAGATACTTTGAACGCCGTTTCGCTTTTGATTAGACCGACTCGGTTTTCGCCATCTTGCTTCATCGCACTGGTGACCTGCACCAACCGCTTGACTACTTTTTCGGTGATATTATTGACCATAGCAAGATCGGTGAACGCAACTTTTCGAATGTAAACCGAACCCAGCGAGTAACCCCATTTTTCGGACAACGGCGAAACGGATTGCCGCACTGATCGACTCAATTGGTGGCGATCTTCTAGCATCGTTTCCATCTCAAGGTTACTAAGTGTTGAAATCGCAGAACTGGTAACGTTGGCCTGCAGCGACCCTTCCGGATTGGCGTTGGTGAACAAATAGGCTTCTGGGTCCAGTACCTTCATTTCGTACCAGATACCGACTCCCATCGGAGTTCCTTCTTCAGAATTGACCATCTGGTTTCGCAGATAGTGTTGCCGGAGTGCTGTACTGACCACATATTTTTTGCCAAACAATGGAATCAGCAACGATCGCGGGCCGAATTCAGTAAGTGGGAATCGAAGGCCAGGTTGATCGATCTTCCCGATCACTTTTCCAAATAAAGTGAATACTTGAGATTCACACTCGTTCACACAGGTGTACACTCCAAATAACTTGGCCAAGCCTAACAGCACGGGAATTAAAATCAGGCCTAAGAAGACTCCGGGAATCAAGTAAATCAACGATTCTTCAAGATAGAAAAATAAGTCATCCATTAGACGTTCGCCTTTCCGTTTGCAGATGTAGTCTGAACAATTCTTCTCGCCTTCCGCACCAATGGGATTCGAAGATTACGAAGGTAGGCGCTCAGGCAATCGGATCCACCTTCGGCCTTGATTTTTTGAAGTGTTGTGGCAAGCTCTCGCAGCGGCGCGACTTCGGCTTGGGCATTGTTGGTCGAAATCTCAACAGCTCGAGCACTCATCGTAATCTGTTGTTCTGAATCGGCCCTGGCAGTGCTTAAATCAGCAGCCACTTGGTTGCGAGTGCTGTTGATTGCGGACAAAGCCCGATCGACTTCAGGTGGAGGATCGATTTCGGTGATGAGGGCAGCATCGAGTTCGATTCCGTATCGTCCCGTCGTCGCGCGGCACTGTTCTTCCATGTATTGATTCAAGAGAGGAAGGTTTTTTCTAAGGTCGTTAATGGATACGCCTTCGGATAATTCGACGGCTGATTCATTTTCCTGTTCAAGTTCTTCCTGTTCGCCCAGAATGCTTTGTCCTTTTGGGTCGACAAAGTTGGCAACACGTTCTCGCAAGACCGAAACAAAGTAGCCCATCACGTGCTCTAGCGGACTGGCCACTCCAAACAGGTAGGGATAAAGATTGCTTTCGCTGATCCGGTACCGAAGCTGGCCGTTGATCCCTGTGGTCAGGTTATCTTTGGTGACGGCTTCGATCGTAGTCTGCTTTTTTGAGGGGTCCCAAGAGATATCGACTGCCTGAGTCGCAACGCTGACTTTGTAAACTTTTTGCCACGGCATTTTAAAGTAAGGACCGCCCGGGCCCACGACTCGAATCTGAGGATATTCGTATCGTTCTTTTTCTTCACTGGTTAGTTCAGATGCAGGTGACTTCGTTCCTTCCAAACGTTGAGCTTTTCCGAAACTGGTCACTACTGCCCGTTGGTCAGGGGCGACTGTATAAAACCCGCCCAGCAACCCTCGGAATATAGCGTAAGTCGCGATTCCAAGGATCAGACCGATCAAGAATGGCATGTCTTTCTCCCAAATTTAAGACTAGATTTGAAAATATAGATTCCAAGTCGATTGTGGCCGCCGTTGATTCAAATCTTTGTTTGGAAATTCGAGTGGACGACTTGGATTGCATCAAGAGTTACGATGAAACTAAAAACCGATCACCGGTATGATCAGCAAAGCCCCGTTTAGCCAGTTAGGGTGGCACAGAATGACTCAATGTCGTCGGGCAGTAGATTGAAGAGAGGTGAAAACCGTCAACCGC
>JBCCSJ010000031.1:0-28732 GCA_039200505.1 Planctomycetota bacterium
CAATCGCCGATCCTCTTATTTGACGACCGATTCCCCGAGATTGAAATCGAACCGGGAATGGGACGCTTTACTTGTTTTTCCATCAAGTCGGCGTCAAAGACCTGCGCAGTTGCTTTACGAAGAGTGAATTGTTGGTTCGCAAGCGCACCCTCCACACGAATTTGATTCAAAGAAAGATTTTGAAAACGAATCCTATCCGACACGACTTCAGCTTGGAGAATAATATCGGGCTGGACTTGAACAGTTTTTACAGCAACTGACAGGGTACCGTCCAGGTTGCCTTGTATCTGATCCCAACCTGGTTGATCCAGCAAACCCTGAATCTCAGTTTGGTTTTCTGATACCAAATTCAACAGCCAATCGGCAGGAAGTTCGGTCGTCTTCAAATCGGCCGAGATCCATTGTTCGTTTAAAAGAGAATAGGTCAGTCCACCGTCAATGTATCCGCCAGAAAGGAAGTGGCCTTTCAACTGACTCACCGAAAGATCCCCTGATTTTAAAACGATTCGCCCATTGAGCTCATCAAGTGACTGCCCAAAATAATCGATCTTCGAATCATCGATTTCGACCGTAGCGTTCCAGTTTTTCAGGTCCTCTGGGGCACCAGGAGCGGTCGTCGCCTGCGCATCGAAATTCACCACACCTGACATTTCCGTTTCAACAGGACTGGATACCGGCGATACGCTCTTTCCCGTTGCTGATTCGCTGACATCCGAATCGGTCCCGGAAAGGATTTTTTGTTGGTGTTTCAGGATTTGCTGTAGCCATTGGGCTGGAACCGACGCTCCAGTGATTTGAATCTTGGCGTCCTGATTTTGACCATCCAACAACGGCCAATTCAAATTGGCTTTCAATTGACTGTCGGAACTACCTTCGATGAAGGTTTCCAGTCCGATTGGCCGCGCATTCATATTGATGAGCTTGAAAATTCCTGATTCCATGCGAAAGCTGGCTGTAAGATCTTCCAATCCACCAGTCGCAAATTTGGCGGTATCGGTCTGTCCTGACCCGCGAAGATTCCAAGTATCGATCTGATCTACCGTTTCAAGTGGCAAGTCCAATTGAAAAGAGCCGTCCACGTCGAACCCGGGTTCGAATTGATCGGAAACAGCCTCTAATTCAAACGATCCGAGAATATCATGGATCGGTAGGCGGCTGGATTCGCCTTTGACGACAACCTTCCCAAGGATTTCAGTCACCTCCATTTCAGGGGATAACTGCATTGAGTCAATTTTTACCGAAACATCGGAACGGTCAGAAGTGATTTGAGAATAACGAGCGTCGCTCATTTCTGCTTCTGCAGTCAACGCAAGCTTGACTGAAAAATCGTCTTCGATCGTTACGCCACCAACGTACTGCCCATTTCCGTTGCCGCTGACTTCTGACGGAATTTCCAAAACACCTTTGTTCAGTGTTGCCACAGCTACCGATTGAAAGTTTCCATTGAAATCGATTTTCAAAGGCGACTGGTCAAGAAGGATGATTACATCTCCCTTAATCGCGTCGTTTCCGTCAGTGGTTGCTGAAAAATCGAAAATCTGGACCCGGTTTTCGTCAACCGAAATATCAACGATGTCTGCAGACAAAGGTAATTCGAAAGCAACTAAGTTGGCTTTCATGTTTTGAAGTTGGAATCGTCCCCAAAGATTGGCTCCATCCGTTTTTGAGTAATTCAATGTCACATTGGATTTAGCCAGATCGGATTCGAATCGAATAACGTCCTCCAAACCGTCAACGACCCGTGGAGCATTAGCGAGCGTTTCCGACAGGATGACACCGCCAGTGGATTCTCCTTTCAACTCGATTGTTTCATTCTGAAGATCCACAGTGCCAGCGATATCCCAGCTGGTTCCCAGGATCTTTCCAACTTGAGATTTTATCTGGATTTGGTTTGGCGGATCTGATGTAATACTTGCATCGATTTGTTGAATCAAAAGCGACTGCGACGCATCGACAATCTCGATTTGCCCGTTTTTGATCGTCAACGTTTCAGCAGGAAGGTTCAAGTCGCGAAGATCAAAACCGGTTGACGCGGCAGCATTGCTAATTGAGTACCGCATTCTTGGTCCGTTAATACGGATGGACTGATAGGTCGATGTCCCCAGAATCAGCTCCCAAATCGGATGCTCAATTTTGATGGACTCGACTGAGAGCTCCGTATCGCTTGCACTCAAGAATTGGATCTGTTGGGCGTGAATTCCATCGAACCCTAGCGAAACGTGATTGATTTGGGGATTCCCTAAATCTAAGCGGCTTAACTCTGCTTCAATTTTTTGCTTGGCAATCGTGCCGACGATCCACCAGACTGCAATTACCACGACGATCAATCCCAACGCAATGCCAAGGAACAATCGACCTTTGAGTCGCGAACCTCGACCTGAATTCGAATGGGATAGGTCTTGAGAATTCATGGGAGTCTTTGAAAGAAGTAGAACCTTGTTTCAATCGGGACCGGGTAACTGGAAATATAAAGTGATTTGACCAGCCCCGTCATATTCCCAAACAAGATAAGGTTGTTTGGGACACGCAAGTTTTCAGTACCACTAACTGATAATGCTAGCTTGACGGCCGAATGTCAAACAAGACTAACTAAATTCGGAACATCTGTATGACGGTCAGTCCCGCCGGGGAAAGCTAAGATTCAGGACACGACGATTTTTTCGAAGTTGAGTAATAGCGTGATCGACGGATCCATCGAACGGGAACTTGATCAGTCCTCGTTGATGACATTCTTCTAAATAATGAGCACCGACTGCTTCACCATGCTCGAGTGCTCGGGCCAGGTGGACGGCGATTTTGAATTTATTGATGCCGTGGTTTGAGATGGCCATCTTATCAAGTCGCATTACACGACCTTCGTTTTTTCCTTCAACCAAAAAGCGAACCGCTTTCGCAGCAACAATGCCTTCCACTTTTCCTTTTTGTGATTGCAGGTGGTGAATCGTCGGCCGAATGACTCCAGCGACAAGGTCGCAAACGGACTGAATCGAACTGGTGATCTGATTCCCTTCAAGCAGCAGTTGATTGATCGTGAATTCCCGTGTGCGAAGATATCCTTTTAGCGAGGGCTGCTTGCTAATGATTTTGTTGGGACGTTTTGCCAACAACCAATCATCTTGCATAAAAGACATCGCCACTTGTTTGACATCGTCAGGATCGGGGTTTTCACCTCGATAAAAGACATCCATATCCCGCACCTGCGAAGTGTTGGCATTGAGTCCAAGGGCCTGAGCCAAAACTTTTCTGGCGACACCGCCTTTGAATGCAAATTGAGGCGGCAGGATCGGCAACTCCATCGAATCTAAGTGACATACGAAAACGCATGGATACACAAACTCAAAAGGCAGATCGACAAGCTGCTTAAGTAGCAATTGAATCCGAGTGCGAATTCGTATGGGAAAGTTCGTCCAATGGTGGACGACTCGTTTTTCATAAAGCAGGTCGCCAAGGCTTTCAAATTCTTTGCGAATTTGATCATCGATTTGGTGCACGAAATGGTGTGGACCCAAAATCGGGAAGACTCCCGGGTCCACCCGTAATTTTTTAAGGTGGGTTACAAGATCTTCATCAACTTGCTTTGAATTCGTTTTCGATTCATCGCAACCGAACGCGTTTGCAAGTTCGCCAAAAGAATGAAAGTTGCCTTCAGGCATTGGATCTATTTGGATAAGACTCCGGAAGGGTTTCGAGAGGATAGCATATTTCGTTCAAAAATTCATCTTTGATGGTAGTTCCTTCCGGCAGAAGGAACTTGCTGCCAACATTTCGAATCCCCCAAGTACGTCTCGCTTGCCGAGCGGGACCTCGCAAGATTTCACTATGGATTTAGAGATAGAGATCGACGACATGACCAGCTAACAATGGAACTACAACGTTGGAAAATAGTTCCTTCCGGCAGAAGGAACGTACTGCCAGCATTTCGAATCCCCCAAGTACGTCCCGCTTGCCGAGCGGGACCTCGCAAGATTTCACTATGGATTTAGAGATAGAGATCGACGATATGGCACACTACCAATGGAATTAGCAATGTTGGACGATAGTTCCTTCCGGCAGAAGGAACGTACTGCCAGCATTTCGAATTCCCCAAGTACGTCCCGCTTGCCGAGCGGGACCCCGCAAAATATCGCTGCCAGCATCCTAAAAACCGGACGATCAATCGCAGTTCAGCCTCTCTGATCTCGAAATTGCGACAGGCATTACTTTTTTTTAAATAAGGCACTGTGTTCCGACATCTCGTTTTTATCAAAATGGGGAGTTTGATCGTCCAATTCAAACGAAACGATGGGTTGACCCGCCAGTGATTTTCCAAATCGCTCATGAGTCAGTTAAATTGAAACAACCATTGATTATCGTTGTCCGTGCTTGAATGCATCCTTTATGAATCATCACATCCTTCAACGAGCACAACGGGCGATCCAGAAACTCGCTTTCTTTTTCCTGGTCAGTATCGGTGTGTTCGCCGTGCCCGCGGATGCGGATGAAGTTTCCAAAGGCGAAAAACTGTTTGCGTTGAGGATCCAACCACTTTTTGCACAGAAGTGTCTGGCGTGTCATGGGCAAATCGAAGGCGAAATCGACGCCGAATTCGATATGCGAACCCGCGAAAGCATCGTCAAAGGGGGAATTAATTTTGGCAATAAAGTTGTCATTACGGGAAGCGGCGAGCAGAGCCTGCTATACATCGTCACCACTCGCAAGAAGCTCGATTATGAAATGCCGCCGAAAGAGGCAGACCAATTAACCGAACAGCAACAATGGTGGATTCGAGACTGGATCGACGAGGGTGCCCCCTGGCCAGATGAAACCCGTGTCCGAAAGATTCAAAATGAATACGCGCAGGGAGAGCAGGTTTCGGTTTCCAAAGCACTTTCGGATCAATGGCAAAATCGACGATACGATCCCGATAAACTCTGGGCTTACCGTCCTCTTAAGGTGACGGAGGTTCCAGACGACGTCCATCCGATCGATTGGTTTTTGAATCGAAAGCTTGCTTCCGAGGAATTGGCCCCAGCACCCTCTGCGACGGCTCAGGTCATTTATCGACGACTTAGTTTTGGTTTGACTGGATTGCCACCCCGTCCTCATCAGGTCCATCAATTCAAACAAGATTATGACAAGGATCCAGAACAAGCAATTCGAGAAGCATCCAACCGTCTGCTTGAATCTCCTCATTATGGAGAACATTTCGGTTGGCGTTGGTTAGATGTGGTGCGATACGCGGACACTGCTGGATTTGCCAACGACTACAGTCGACCCAATGCCTGGCGATACCGCGATTATGTCGTCAGAAGTTTCAACCAGGATCGGCCCTTTCATGAATTTACTCGTCAACAGATTGCAGGGGACGAACTCGATCCAAGCCAACCGGAAAATTTAATCGCTACTGGTTTTTTGCGAATGGGGCCATGGGAACAAACCGGGATGAGCGTCTTTAAAGAAACCCGAGGCCAATGGTTGGACGATGTTACCGATACGGTTGGTCAAGCTTTTCTCGGGCATTCGATGCTATGTTGCAAGTGCCACGATCACAAATTTGACCCAGTTCCAACAAGAGATTTTTATCGCCTTCAAGCGGTGTTTTCGACAACCCAATTTGGAGATCGAACCGCTGCTTTTTTGCCGACCGAAAACAAGCAAGGTTTTCAGGAATCCAATGGATGGGTCGATTCTAAAATTAACGCGTACCAAAGCCAGCAACAAGCGTTGCTCGATAAAATGGACGCAAACCGGAAACAAGAAACCGGTGATACCAAAGTCGGCGACAACGGATTGGATCCCGGGGATGAGGCTTCCCTTGCCAGAATGAAAAAAAATATCATTCGGCACAAAATTGAAAAAGATCGAACCAAGCCGATCGCGTTTAGTGTTTATACCGGAGCGACGATCTTTAAAAAGAACATCATGGGGCGAATTCACCTGCCCAAAAATCGCTGGAATTCTGGGCAAATGGACATTGATGCGATTCGAGTTGGCGGTAACGTGCATGCGATTGGAGATCCTGTCAGACCGGGCTCTCTGAGTGCCGCCGAATCGTTAGGTCAGATGGATTCATTTGACTTTCCCACTGGTAAGGGAAATCGCAGAACCGCATTGGCAGACTGGATCGTTTCGCCCTCCAATCCGCTCACAGCCCGAGTGATTGTCAATCGAATCTGGTCTTGGCATTTTGGAAAAGGGATTGCGGCAAACCCCAACAATGTAGGTGGAACCGGTGGTTTGCCCACCCATCCGGATTTGCTGGATTACCTTGCCAAACGTTTTATGAAAGAGGGTTGGTCGATCAAAAAATTGAATCGCTTGATCGTCACGTCGCAAGCCTATCGGCGATCCAGCCGTCATCCAGACGAACAACGATTGGCAGAAAAGGATCCGTCATCCCAGCTGTACGCCAAATTCCAACCACGACGTTTAACGGCAGAAGAGCTGCGAGATGCAATGCTGTTTACCAGTGGCGAGCTTAATTTGAAAGTCGGTGGGATTCCCTGTCGTCCGGATATTAATTTAGAAGTCGCCTTTCAGCCAAGGCAAATCATGGGCGGAGCCGCATCGGTTTACGAGCCAGATCCTTACCCCGAACAACGCAACCGAAGAACGCTTTACGCCGAACGGATCCGCGGACTAAGAGATCCCTTTCTGGAGACCTTTAATCAACCGGGAGCTGATAAATCTTGCGAGCTGCGCGAAACATCAACGGTCGCACCTCAGGCACTGACTTTGATCAACTCGCAAGAGATTTTTGACCGATCGCTCGCTTTTGCAAATCGCCTTGTTCAAGAAAAACTTCCTAACCAAAAACGTGTCATTCAACGGGCATTTCAATTGGCTCTCGGGCGCGGCCCCACCATGAAAGAATCAAAAATTTGCCTGCAGCATTGGAACGATTCATTAAAAGACGAAAAACAAAAATCGTATCCGTCGCAGCAAGTTTCCGAGTATCTGACGCGTACAGTGATGGCTGAAAAAACGGGTCGCCCTTACACTTTTGAGGAATATATGCCTGCGTTCGCTCAATACCAACCCGATCTGCAACCGGGCGATGTCGATGCCAATACCCGAGCACTGGCGCGAGTATGCCGGGTCTTACTAAATACTAACGAATTTTCTTACCTGGATTGATGGCCAGCAAAACTAAAAACATATTGGTGAGTCCCAGTCGAAGAGAGGCTCTGTTTGGAATCGGTGCCGGATTGGGGACAGTAGCGCTGTCATCGCTGCTAAGTGCAGATGAATTGGATTCTGTTATCGACGGAGCCGTGACCCATCACGCTCCCAAGGCGAAGCGTTGCATTTTTTTGATGATGGAAGGTGGCCCATCGCATATCGATACTTTTGATCCCAAGCCGGAATTGAATCGTCAACACCTCAAGGCGTTTACTCGCAGCGGTGAGCAGGAAAGTGCGATGTCATCCGGTAAAAGATATTTTGTAAAAAGCCCGTTTGAGTTCATCCGCGCTGGGGAATCCGGTTCGCCGATCGCAAAACCGTGGATCCACCTCAAAGAAGTAATCGATGAGATTTGCTTTTATCGTGGTGCCCAAGTCGAGTCTGTCAATCATCCAACAGCTTGTTATCAGCTTAACACCGGTAATCAGTTTGGGGGCGATCCAGCCGTTGGTTCGTGGGTCACGTATGGCTTGGGGTCTGAAAATCAGAACTTACCAGGTTTTGTCGTTCTGCCTCGCACAAGTTATCCTCAGGGTGGTGCTGGAAATTGGTCTAACGGTTTTTTGCCGGCAAAGTTTCAAGGGACCCCACTTCGTCCTCAAGGGAGTCCGATTCTCGACCTGAATCCGCCAGCTGGTTTTACTCGAAACAGCCAACGCAAAGATCTTGACTTACTGGCCGAACTAAACCGACAGCATCTCGACCGCCGACCCGACCGGGACGATTTGGCTGCCCGAATGCAAAGCTATGAATTGGCCTATTCCATGCAAGCGGAAGTGCCCGGCGTGATCGATATCGCGGGCGAAACTCAACAGACGCTCGATGCCTACGGGATCGGCAACTCGGCAACGGATGCATTCGGGCGGAAATGCCTGCTTGCCAGACGTTTGGTAGAAAAAGGAGTGCGTTTTGTCCAGGCTTATGCGGGCAACTGGGACAGCCACGATTACATCGAAAAAGCTCATGGATCATTGATCAAAAGCGTCGACCAACCGATCGCTGCACTTTTAAAAGATCTCAAACAGCGTGGGATGCTGAAGGATACGCTGGTGGTTTGGTGCGGAGAATTTGGCCGAACTCCCGACAACGGATTGCGTTCAGGTGGGCGTTCGTACGGACGTGATCACAACGCGAAAGCGATGGCAATGTGGTTCGCTGGCGGAGGTACTCGGGCTGGCAACATTGTTGGTGCGACCGATGAAGTCGGCGCTCAAGCGGTGGAGTGCGTTCATCATATTCGTGACGTCCATGTGACGCTGCTTCACCTATTAGGCCTCGATGATAATAAATTGACGTTTTATCACGCCGGTCGGAACAAGCAGCTTTCTCAGTTTGGCGGAGAAGTCATTCAAGACTTAATTGCGTAACGTTGATTTCCATGCGGCGCAGGCCAAACCTTTACAAATTACGGCGAAGTAAAATTGGTTGGACAACTTCACCTGACAAGATTTGTTAAGGCTTTCGAATTTGTAATCATGGCAGCGAGCCTTGACAGCAATGGTGAACTGGTGAGGCTTGCTAACAGACGGTATTTGAAAATTAACACCTCCGAAAATTGCAGGAAATTTACGAGGAGTCAAAACGAAAGCTTTCCGTTTCGCATTCCAATTATCTGTCCATTAAAATGGTAGCAACGAATAAAGAAGGCCACGGCCTTTAATAAGCATTCCATTTTGCCGCTCCGGATTCAATCCTAATGAAAACTGATATCCATTTGTCTCGCTTCATTTCTTCTTTGAAATTGGTTGTCTTTGCCTGGCTAGTCTTGCTGGGACAACTCGTTCTGGCAGATCGCCCAAATATCGTTTTTGTTCTGACGGATGATCAATCGTACGGGATGATGGGTTGCGATGGGAATCAATTGACTCAAACGCCGAACTTGGACCGCATGGCCAAGGATGGGATTTTTTTTGAACGGGCTTACGTTACCAGTGCGATTTGTACGCCCAGTCGAATCTCAATCTTCCTAAGTCAATTTGAACGAAAGCATGGCGTCAATTTCAATTCGGGCACCAGTGTTGCTCCCGAAGCCTGGGCCAAATCGTACCCTGTGTTGTTGCGAGAGGCAGGATATTACACCGGTTACATTGGGAAAAACCACGCCCCATTGGGCCAAGGGGGTTATGACAGCCAACTGATGGAAAAGTCATTCGACTACTTTTATGCGGGGCACGGTCATATTAAATTTTACCCCAAAGAAGCACACGATATTTTTCATGCCGCCAAAGAGGATACTCAGGCCGAGATTATCACCGAGGCCGTCGGCGACTTTCTTTCGAATCAACACCGGCTTGATGGGGCCCTGCATTTTCTTGAAACTCGCCCTGAAAAACCATTTTGTTTAAGTGTCTGTTTCAACCTTCCCCATGGAGCTGGCACCAGCACAATGCAAATGCGAGATTCCGATGACGCAATTTATCGGACTCTGTATCGCGACATCAAGATCCCGCTTCCTAACCATTACTTAGCAAAATCGGAGATCCAAAAGCCGAAGATACCCGCCGATATTCTCAAAGTCGAAGATCGCCAGGTCGGCTACAGCTACGTCGATCACCCCGATACTTTGAAAGAGCGGATGATTCGCCAAATGCAGGCAATGACTGGTATCGATCGGATGGTCGGCAAGCTACGAGAAAAATTGGCGTCCGAAGGATTGGCCGAAAATACGATCCTCGTCTTTTGTTCCGATCATGGACTGTTTATGGGCCAGTTTGGATTAGGAGGTAAAGCTCTTTGTTATGAACAAACGACTCATGTACCCTTGATGATTGTGGACCCCAGGCTACCTCTTAAGTCGCGAGGGAAACGTTGCCGACAATTGGTGCAGACGATTGACATTGCTCCCACTCTTTTGGATGTCGCAGGCGTGGCTGCTCCAGAATGCTTCCAGGGGAAATCGTTAGTCCCACTGTTAAATGACTGTGAAACAACGGTTCGAGAATATGTTTTCACAGAAAACCTGTGGTCGACTCATTTTGGGAACCCGAGAATCGAATCCGTGCAGGATTTGCGATGGAAATACATTCGTTATTATCAAAATGACAATTTTTCGGCAACCGAAAAGATTCGTATCGCCAAACAACTCGGAATATCGGTTAACAAAATGTTATACGCATTTCACGATGATTCGATTGCAACCTATCGCCACTATGTCGAAAGCTCCTTACGCGGTGAATCTCCGATTTATGAGGAGTTGTTTGACATCGAGTCCGATCCAGCGGAAGCCAATAACCTGATAGGCTCTTCTGAATTGAAAGACACATTGGATCGACTTCGATTAGCGTGGAAAAGAGAATTAGCAATAGCCCGTGGCGAAGGTGTTCCCAAAGTGCTGCGGTACACTGCTGACAGCAAGCTTGAAAGTGAGCTTCGAAAATTAAAAAAGCAGCAGAAAAAATCTGCAGCCAAATAAAAGCGTCACTGTTTATAGCTGCCAAATTGACAAAATCGTCGTCGAACAACATGGTCGGCTCAATTTTCGCACACCAAACGAATTGTTCTAAAGACGAACCTACGTCCAACTTATTGATATTTGATGATTGAAGTCCCGATCTCTTCGAGATCTTTCAACGATCGGATTCTTTGGATTTGAGGAAGGTCAACCAGGTCAGAGTTCTGCCCGCCAATCACCAAGCGGCAACCCCTCTCTAATGCCGCAGAGTTCAATTTTTCCAATTCAAGAATCTGGCTTTTTGAGCGGATGGCACTGGTTATCGACAAGCAGATCAGGCTGGGTGATTCGTCTTCGACAGCGTCGATCACGATATCAAGCGGTGTATTGGGACCGAGGTTGCCTTCGACAAATCCAATTTCATACAACACGATGCTACACATCAAACTGGGTAACAGATAGGGATCACCCGGCGGTGCCGCACAGATCGACTTTTTTGAGGACTGCTTCAACGACGGCATGATCGAACGCAATTGCATCAACGAGCGGAGACAGATAATCGTCGCTCGATGTTCCACGAAAATGCTTCGCCGGTCATCGGGAAATTTTTCTCCGATTTTAACCATTGCTTCATGCACGGGTCCATCGAAAATCGAACTAGCATTAGAGCCACGGATATAGAGAGTTTGCAGGATCTGTACGGCTCGATCACTATCACCGTCGACGAGCGCTTCAAAAAAGTTGTCTGGTAAATCTGCTTCTTCCGTGAGCGAAACGCCTAACAAGGCTGGTTGTGCGGGTTGGATCCCATTTTGCCGAACATAGCGGATTGCTTCTTCTACCGGTATTTTTCGGTGTCCACCTTTCGTTCGGTGGATGCTGATATCTCCACTGTCTGCCAGCCGTCGAATCGAGGATTCGCTGACCCCGATCGCTTCGGCAAATTCAGATGTGGAGAGTAATTTGGACACTATATACGACTTGGGTACTGCGACAGGTTTGAGGGCGAATTCGATTCGATAGCTGGCTCACAAATTATCATTCAAAACTTTCATGACGGAATGAGTATGGGTGCTTTTTTCAGTTAAATACCGGCAGCAAGGGCGGTCAACAACAGGAATTGACAGTTTTGGCAGTTTTTTCGCATTTTGGAACAAAACCAATGATAGATTTCTCGCTTCTCGGCATGCCCGATTTAACGGTCTTCCAGTACAACCTGGTAGACAACATTTTTTCAATGACCGTTGCCACAATGGGTGCAGCGGCCCTGTTTTTCTTTGCGGCCCGATCAACGGTTGGGTTTGCATATCGCCCAGCGTTGATGGTTTCTGGAATCGTTGTAGCAATCGCTTGTTACCACTATTTCATGATTCGTCACAGTTGGCACGACGCGTTCGCCTTAAACGACGGTAACTACACCGGCACCGGTGCAGCATTTAATGACTTTTACCGGTACGCCGACTGGATTTTGACAGTTCCACTATTGATGGTGGAATTGGTAGCTGTCATGCGATTGTCTCGTGACAAAGCAACATCACTTTTGACACGCTTGGTTATCGCAGCAGCTTTGATGATCGGTTTGGGATATCCTGGAGAAGTCATTCAGGATCCAGCCAATGCAACCATGCGTTGGGTATGGTTTGGGCTTTCGATGCTCCCATTCTTGTACATCCTGTACGTCCTTTGGGTTGAATTGACTGCGTCTCTTGACACCCAGCCTGCTGCTGCAGCAAGCTTGATCAAGTTGGCTCGTATCGTCGTTCTGATCACTTGGGCGGTTTACCCAATCGCTTACGCACTAGGTTCTACACCTGCCGCTTTGACCGCCGCTTCTGGTGGCGGTGGCGATGCTTCCGGAATCGTTGGTCTGCAAATCGGTTACGCCATCGCAGACATGACAGCCAAGGCCGGTTTTGGGGTATTGATTTACTTCATCGCTCGAGCCAAAACTGCTGCCGATGCTGAAAAGGGCATTGGTCTTAACGACATTCCTCAAGCTGCTGTTGCAACTGCCTAGTTCTACAAATCGCTTTGTGGATGACCGGGGTCGCCAGACGAGCTTTCATGCTTCTGGCGACCTGGGTCTTTTCTCTTTCTCAAACTTTCTACCTTCTAAAAGACTTTGATGATTCACTCTTTGGCCTTTATCGCGATTGCACTTGCCAGTGGGGTAGCTGCATGTTTCGGTTTGGGTCTTAGTTTAGCCAGTGTAACCATCATTTTTGTTGCGGGATTGGCAACAGTTGGATTGCCCCACGGCGGCTTGGATCACCAGATAGGTGAAACTTTCATTCGGCAGAACTTTGCCCCCACAAGAAAGTACCCTAATTGGTCGGTCCTGACGCTGTTTATGGTGGCTTATCTACTGGTGTCGTTCACGGTCATCGCGGGTTGGTATTTTCTTCCTGCTTTCACAATTCTTGCGTTCTTCGTTCTTTCGGCATGGCATTTTGGCCTTGAGGAAGAAGAAACAAGCCAATCCAAATTTTCCTGGTTTCACCATCTTGGGATTATTTCGAGGGGTGGTGCGGTCATATGGATGCCTTCTTTTTTTCGACCCATTGAGGTCGCAAACCTTCTCGGCACTATTTTGCCCGGAGGAGGGCCGTTAGCGATAGACATAATTCAGTCTATCGGGATTGGAGCCCCAGTCTTTTTTGTACTCATCATGATGGACACGATTCGTCAACTCAGTCGTTCGTCCCGAACTGCTGCCGCTCTGTCAATTTTTCAGTTGTCGACCATGTCTTTGATGTTTGCAGTTTGTCCCGTTTTGCTGTCCTTTGTGGTTTACTTCATTGGATGGCATTCGATAAAAGGACTGATTCATCTAAAACAGAATTTTCGCGGAGGACACAAGGAATTCGCGTTATCTTTGTTGCCGATGAATGTGTTAGCAGTGATCCTGATTGGATTAGGAGCCTGGATTTACACTTCCGATTTGACCGTAACCGATGCAACTTTGCGAGCCTGTTTCATGGGGCTTTCCGCACTTGCAGTACCTCATTTGGTGCTTCATGTCATGGTGGATAGCCAACAGCAGAAACAGCAGCCAACCAATTTTAATAATCAGTTTTCCCTTGAAACCTCCCCGAGGGCGACTGCATGTTGAAAACTTACGACTACGTGATTTGTGGGGGAGGACTTCAAGGTTGCTTGGCGGTTGCTGCCATTCGTCATTACCAGCCGGATGCTGCAGTTTTATTGATTGAGCAGAACGAGATCGCTGGGAATCATACGTGGTCCTTTCATCACTCGGACATCGAGTCGGAAAATGTGTCCTGGTTGGAACCACTGATAGATCACCGATGGAATTCTTATCAAGTTCGTTTCAATGAGTGCGAACGCGATGTTGCCATTTCGTATTGCACAATTTTATCGGGCAGTTTGGCCCAAAAAATTGCCGAACCTGAATCGTTGTCTAGTGGTTTCGACATAGTACACGATCGTGTCGAATCGCTCGGCTTTCACGAGGTGACCATTGCAGGAGGCACCAGGTTTTCAGCGAATTCGGTTTTGGATTGCCGTGGACTATCGGTCGAACAAAAAAGCAGTTTCCGGGGCGGTTTCCAGAAATTTTTAGGGTTGGAAGTTGAGCTTGAGCATCCCACTCGCACCAGTCCTTGCTTGATGGACGATCGGGCACCGCAAGACGATGGTTTTCGTTTCTACTACACATTGCCTTTTAGCGATACACGTTGGTTGGTGGAAGATACTAGATTCTCAAATTCATCTGACCTAGATTACAAACAAACAAGATCCTCGATTCTCGCCTACTTGAGCGATCAAAACGTTTCAGTTCGACGAATTCTGCGTGAAGAGTCGGGGTGCCTGCCGATGCCCTACTCCAAGGTGTTACCTCCATCGCCAAATGCGATTGGATTTCGAGGTGGTTTTTTCCATGCAGCCACAGGTTATAGCATGCCTCTGGCAGCAAACTTGGCTGGGCGAATCGCACGGCGGCCGTCGCTGGAATTGACAGATGTCATCGCCGATTTTCGAAACCGCAACCGTTTCCAGAACCGGTTTTCTCGAATGTTAAATCGAATGTTATTTCAGCTCGTTAAACCTGAAAAGCGATACGGAATTTTTGAAAAGTTTTACCGCCGACTTTCTGTTGACACAATTCAAAGATTTTATGCACATCGGTTTAATTCGATGGATGCCGTTCGGTTAATCACCGGGCGTCCCCCGTCGGGGCTAACACCCGTGCGATTCCTCAAGTCCTTTCGGGGGAGACAATGTCCAGCATTTTCAATTTAATGAATTCTATTTCCAATGGACGGCTCAGTAAGAATTCAAGTAAGGATGCGATTCGACAACTTTGGGAGGATTCCTTCACAGGCCCCTTAGAAGATTTCTTGGGACGTAAAGGGAAACGGATTCGAGCCGATCTGATTGACGTCACGTTTCGAATTGGTGGGGGAACCGGAGCCGTTCCGGACCAGATTGTGCAATTCGTAGAACTCTTGCACGCCGGTTCACTCATCATCGACGACATTCAAGATAATTCCCGTAACCGACGCCAGAAAGAAGCGATGCACCTCAAATACGGGGTCCCCATCGCTATCAATACCGGAAATTGGTTGTACTTTGCAGCCATCGAGCTGTTGACTGAACTGGATCTGCCTGCGGTCCAGTTGAATCGGATCATGAAGAAAAGTCTTCACGTGATCAAGCGTTGCCATGAAGGACAGGCACTCGACTTGGGAGCCACTTTTAATCAGTTGGCTCCTCATGCAATCCCTGAAACCGTACAGTTGATAAGCAATCTTAAAACGGGTGCGCTCACCTCGTTGGCCGCGTGGTTGGGTGGAGTCATGTCGGGTGCGGACGAATCAATCTGCGATAAATTATCCGAATTTGGAATGAGTCTTGGTGTTGGATTGCAGATGCAGAATGACTTTGTGGAATTACAAAAAGCTGCCTTCAGTCGCCACAACTCTGACGACTTTCGCAATCGCCGCGTGACTTGGCCTTGGGCTTGGTTGGCAAGTTCCCATTCTGGCGTTGAGGTCAGTCGTCTTGCTGATGATGCAATGAGACAATTACCTAACATTCAAAACTGTGCCCAGCAGATATTAGAACGGATCGACATTTTCGCAGTTAACGAGATCAACCAAAAGCTAGAAGGCTCCGCCAAAGTTCTGGATGGTTTAGACGTCGAAGATTCGGTACGAGAAAAACTAGACAGTATCATCGCTACCCTCGAGTTGCATTATGTCTGAAATGAGTATCGCTGCCCTTCAACGGCACCAAATCGACGAACTGATTCAGACGCCGACTCGAGCGGAGGTGGACGGATCTCACGCGGCCAATCGAAAAGCTGCTGTGATCGGAAGCGGGTTTGGGGGCCTGGCATCGGCCATTCGGCTTCAGGCACTCGGCTTTGAAACCACCATCTACGAGCTACGTGACAAACCAGGTGGACGTGCTTACGTCTATCAAGATGACGGATTTACGTTTGATGCTGGGCCGACAGTCATCACCGCTCCGCACTGTATTGACGAATTGTTTGAGTTGGCTGGAAAACAACGTGACGATTATGTTGAACTGTTGCCAGTGACTCCGTTTTACAGACTGCGTTGGCATGACGGTACTGAGTTCGATTACGTCGGGGAAGAGAAAGAACTGATTGAGCAAATTCGTCGGATCAACCCCAATGATGTTGATGGTTACCGTCGGTTTGCGGACTACACCCGAAAGGTTTTTGAAAAAGGTTACGTTGAACTCGGAGCGACTCCCTTTCTAAGATTCTCCGACATGATTCGAGTTGCTCCCGATTTGATGAAGCTGAGGGCGGATCGAAGCGTCTATCAAACAGTTAGCAAATTTATCAAAAGCGAGTATCTCAGGCAGGCTTTTAGTTTTCACCCTCTGTTAGTTGGAGGAAACCCCATGGAAACGAGTTCGATTTACACCCTTATTCACTGGATCGAACGGGAGTGGGGAGTCTTTTTTCCTAAGGGGGGAACCGGAGCTCTAGTGCGGGGTTTGGTCCGATTATTTGAAGATTTAGGTGGCAAGATTTGTCTGGATTCAGGAGTTGAATCGATTCAATTGGTCAACGACTCTTCGGAATCCAACAGAGCCAAACATCGCGTATTTGCAAAAAACAGATCCGCATCCGACTACGATGTTGTGGTCAGTAATGCAGACGTACACCACACCTACTCCAAGTTGTACGGTGAAGTCCCAGCTGCTAAAAAACGGACCCGCAATTTGGAACGAATGCAGTGGTCAATGTCCCTCTTTGTTATGTATTTTGGAACCAATCGACGATACGAAGATATTGCCCATCATACGATCCTGTTTGGGCCTCGTTTCAAAGGACTTTTAAAGGATATTTTTTACGGCAAAGGTCTTGCTAAAGATTTTAGTCTTTATCTTCATGCTCCTACTGTGACGGACACTTCACTTGCACCGGCAGGATGTGAATCGTTTTACGTGCTTAGCCCTGTTCCGCATTTGGGTCAGGCGGACATTGACTGGGAGAAACAGGCCAAGCCTTATGGAGACGCAATCTTAGCTGCTCTTGATGACTACCTTCCTGGAATTTCCAACTCGGTTGTCACTCGCCGACATTTCACGCCGATAGATTTTAAACAACAGTTAAATGCCCATTGTGGATCGGCATTTTCGGTCGCACCCAAACTGACCCAAAGTGCGTTTTTCAGGCCCCACAATCGTGACAGTAAAATCCCAGGACTTTACATTTCAGGAGCAGGAACTCACCCGGGAGCTGGAGTGCCCGGTGTCATTAACACTGCCAAAGCAACCGTCAATGTCATCGCCAAGGATTACGGAGTGGTTGCTCATGGTTAAATACGCGATCCAATTTAGCCATGAAAAGAATCGGTTGGATGACCGAAAACTTGAGTTAGATTTCGATTCGTCGGCGGATGAAGAAGAAGTCATCGCTGTCCATAGCAAATCTTTTGCTTTCGCTTCGCATTTACTTCCCAAGTCAGTACGCAACGATGTATGCAAACTTTACGCATGGTGCCGATGGTGCGACAACGCAGTCGATGACGCCCCCGATCAGCAAACCGCCAACGATAGGCTGGAGGCGTTAAGATCTGATATCGAAAGAATTTACCGCGGAGACGAAGTACTGCTTCCGGCATCTGGGTGGTTTTCGGAACTCGTAGACCGGTATCAGATCCCAAAACACCTACCTCTGGATCTTTTAAAGGGGATGGAAACTGATTTAAATTTTGAACCGATTCAAGACGAACGTGATCTTGAATTGTATTGCTACCGAGTTGCCGGTGTTGTCGGCCTGATGATGTGTCGCTTGATGGGAGTTTCTAATCCATTGGCATATGAAAATGCCAATCGCTTGGGGATCGCGATGCAGATGACCAATATCTCGCGAGACATAGCCGAAGATCGTGATCGTGGACGTTGCTATCTTCCGCAAAACTGGTTGGCTAAATCCGATCAACTTCCATCGAACGAAGAGGTAAAACAATCGGTCAGGCGGCTTCTGACCTTAGCCGATCAAAATTACAAAATTGGTCGCCAAGGGTACGATGCACTTTCACCCGGTTGTCGACTTGCGATACGCGTCGCAGCAGCGGTTTATCGCGAAATCGGAAATGAAATTTCCAGACATGATTACGATGTGATGTCTCGTCGTCATCACGTTTCCACGACTAAAAAAGTTATGCTGGTTGGAGGTGAGCTTGTGTTGGAAGGGATGGATCGCTTGCGATCGAAAATTCCTGCATGGGGCTTAAAAAAGGCTCAATCGAACATCATCTCAACCTCGACCATCGCTCAACCCTTTACTGGAGAATCACAAATGAATAGTCAATTTCACTTTCTTGTTGTATTCGGTCTGTCGATGACCTTGGTGATGGCAACCGTCCTTTTTGCCCTAGTGGGTATCAATCCGAAGTTGTCGGACTACCAAACATTACCGTGGGTTTATTCGGGAGTCTCCGCTGCAGGCGCGGCAGCACTTTGGTTCTGGGCTCAGGCAATCGGAAAAAGATTGGACGAAATCGAGCAACAAGAGATCGCGTAACTCCTTGGCAGTTTTCTGAAAGAATTGATGATGGTTGCCAAGATAAATCCTCGATCGGGTCAGCGAAGGTTATTTTTCTGGTTGGCTATTTCGGTGGGCATTCTTTTAGGCGGTGGTTGGTTAACATCGCTGGGGATAGGTGATTGGTACCGTGGCCTGAACTTCCCACCTTTTCAACCACCCGGTTGGGTATTTTCACCAGCCTGGGTTTTGATTCTAAGTTTATTGGCGGTCGCCACCTGGAAGATCACGGATGTTAATGGCCAGGCGAATGGAGCATGGTTCGGGGCCGCAATGCTTTTGTACGGTGCTCAAGTTATTTTGAACGCCGGTTGGTCGCTATTGTTTTTCGCTCTGAAACGACCCGATTTTGCGTTTGGCGAAATTATCCTGCTAGACCTGATCTTGGTGTTGATGGTGGTTACTTATTTTCGAATTTCCAAGTCGGCGGGCTTGATGTTATTGCCTTACCTCGCATGGCTGCTTTTCGCGACGACCATCAACGGGTGGATCGTGCTGAACAATCCCGCATTTGGACATTAGTTACAGCTTCAAATTCGCCGCAGCTGTTCGTTTTGGCGAATGGGATGCAATCCCTTTTCGGCTTGATCCGTTTTGGATCAAAAAAAGAGTGTCTTTGAAAATTCAAAGACACCCCCCTGCAATTCACCTGCGGCAAGGCAGTGATATCCCTAATTGCAACGCTCCGCTTATCGTGGCATCAACACGTCCCGCGTCCGTAATTGCAAATTGCGATGTTTCGAATCGCCTCGGAAGTTAATCCCAATTAAATGAGACATTTAAGAATCCTTCGGAATCGTTACCGAAAGGCTTGATCATGACGTCTTTAGGCTGCAGATAATTTATCTGAGGCTTGTTCAACGGCCGAAACAAGTTTGTCTGTTTGCACTGGCTTTGTGAACCATTGATTGATCCGATTCTCGATTAAATCGAGCCCTAGTTCATTTGGGTTGGTTCCACTGACTGCAAAAATTTGAATCGAATCAAAGTCGCGGTTTTGACGAATCTTTTTGATGGTTTCACTTCCATTTAGTTTTGGAAGCAACATATCCATCAAGATAATGTCCGGAGTTTGATTGCTTTGTAAATATTCAAGCGTTTCGATTCCGTCGGAAACGGTTTCAACCTGGTAATTGTGCAATCGCAACAAATCGGCCAATAGTTCCCGTTCGTTAGCGACATCTTCAACTAGCAAAACAGATAACGATACAGAATCGTTGTCGGGCGGATTTAAATCGGCAAGTACCGATTCAATTCTTCGTTTTGCCAACTCAGGTTTTCCTTTTTGAATTAGTTTTTTGGCAAGTGCAACAGCGATGTTTAAGCTGTTCAACTTATTGCGGATCTCGTGTTCCGATTGGCCATTGACCACAAAAGAATCGGTGATGTCGGGGGCTTCTTCGAGTTCCCCCCTAAGAACTTTAACTTCAACCGGTGCGTCAATTCCAACTCTTACAGTTTTGCCTCGAATGCCAAGAACCTCGATTGTGATATCGAGTTCTGGTAGCCGAATCGAGTCGTCCGCTCTCCGTGACAGGACAAGCATAGCGTCTCCTTACAATGTTTCACCGCACACCTTGTGATAGAGAAGTAGAAAAGTCTGTGTGCTGTTCTCACATCCTGTGAGCCGCTTTTGTTCCATCAATTAATCGTTATGTTCGTTCCTTAACTAGATGTCAAGAGGGTTTTCAGTGTTCCGATAGCACTTATTTGCTCGCTTGATTCACAGAACACCGGTCAAGGCTTCCACCCCCGACATACTGACGACAATCGACGGTATCGCAAAGTGATAATAAAGGTCAAAGATCAGTTTTCAGGTTAGCCATCAAGTAGCTTAGGATCGTCGCGGTTTCAAAATTTATCTTCTGAAAACCCGCAGGCAAGGTCGGGCGGATAATTTGAAAAACAATCCTTTAGCCCGGCATCATCGAACGGCTGCATCAGTTGCAATCTGAAAGCGTAAGGTAGTTGGAAGCTGGGTTAAACTGAGCTCAACAGCCTAAACCTAATGCGACTGGTTATAAGCTGACTCAAAAACCGCATCCAAGAGAATTGTTAGATGCGTCTGACCTTCCAACTTAGAACTTTTGGAAACTAACTTTTGGAAACTGACTTTTGGAAACTGACTTTTGGAAACTGACTTTTGGAAACTATTAGAGATGCATCCCTCAAATAGGCAAATTAACAATTATGTTAAACGTTTATCTCGGCAAACGTTTCTGGCTGGATGATTGCAATTCATGATAACTTTCAGCCGCGTGAATGACCGAATTGCACAAAGATTCGACTTGGTCGCCCAAGCCTATTTTTTCCGACTCGAGTCGTTTCTTCAACAACATTGCTTCAAACACAAGCTTTTGGAATTGATTGTTGAACTCATGACGAAAGCTTTTTGGTTGATTCGGAGAACTTAGATGAATGGTTTTTGTTGGTTGCATCTTGATTCCTTTCAAGAACAGAGACAAGTTCCGCGATAAGATCCTCTGGTTCGATCGGTTTGACGAGATGTATATCGAAGCCAGCTTCCATGACTTTTTGTCGGTCCTGGTCCTGACCATAACCAGTAAGTGCAACTAACAACTCGGGCTGATGGTTCATTTTTCGAATCCGGCGGGCGACATCGTATCCGTTGAGATCAGGAAGTCCAATATCCACCAAGCAGATTCGTGGAGCTTGCTGTTGATAAACATCCACACCTGAGAGCCCGTTTTCCGCTTGCAAGACTTCGGCATCTTCCAGTTCGAGATACTCAGCAAGCATTTCCCGGATGCCGGAATTATCTTCAATCAGCAATATTTTCTCACCAGCCAGGCAATCTGAGGAAGCTGGATCTGTTGCCGCGGCTTCCGGTTCCAGTTCTCCGACTGGAATCGCAAATTGGAATGAACTGCCCAAGCCTTCTCCGGAACTATGAAACGATACGCTTCCACCATGAGCTTCGGCGATCATTTTGACCAACGGAAGCCCCAATCCCAGTCCGCCTTCTGACCGATCCAGAGACTGTTCCGTTTGCACAAAGACCTCAAATATCTTGTCGGATAAACTTGGGGAAATTCCGTCCCCGGTATCTTTGACTTCGACCATTGCCATCGTACCCATTCGCTTCAGCGAGACGCAGATGACTCCGTTCTCTTCGGTGTACTTGTTGGCGTTATGAACCAAATTGGTAATCGCCTGGGTGATTCGGGTTGGGTCGCAGCGAACGACCAATTGATCGGGCAGATCTGTCTTTAGTTTTTGGCATTTAGCATCGATTTCAAACTGAAGCGATTCAATGACTTTTTCGAGACAGATTTTGAGATCGACATTCTGGGTTTCCAGTCTCAGTTTATTGTGCGTGACGCGAGAAACGTGCAACAGATCATCGAGCAGCTTAGAAAGGTGGCGAATGTTGTCGTGAATGTTGTCGGAAGCTTTCTTGAAATGATTAGGCATACATTTCGGATGGCTCAAGATCGAAAACGAATTCGTAATGGCAGCCACCGGATTTCGCAGTTCATGGGAAAGTACCGCCAAAAACTGATCGCGGCGGTCCACTTCGCGTTTGACATCGGTTTGAGCTTTTTTGCGTTCGGTGACGTCTCTCAAAATAAAACCGACGCCATTGACTTGATGATTCGCTCCGTGAATAGGAGATACCAGTGATTCGTAGGTCTGTTTTTTGTCACCAAAAGTTCCGAACGTTAATTCTAATTTTCCAATTTCCGTATTTTCTGAAACGGCTTTCAAAGTATCCCGAATTTGAGTTTGGCAATTTTGGTCGGGTAGTAAGTTACAAATATTGCAACCAATTGCCTCGGTTTGTTTTAGCCCGAAAATTTCCTCAGCCCCTGCATTCCATGTCAGTATCTTCCCTTCAAGTGTTACTCTGAAAATGGCGTCTCCAGAACAAGAAACGATTTCGGAAAGTTCTTTTAATTTTTCCTGAGTCTGTTTAAGGTTGTTGATGCCAACAAGTGTGATTAACACGCCGCTGATCGAATCCCTTGATGAATAGGGTAGGATTCGCATCAGATACCAATTGCCACGCTTGTCTTGAACCTCTTTTTCGAAAAGGGTTTCAGTCTCGATGACGGAATGGACACATTCGGCCAGATTCCTGATCTTCAGGTTATGGTTGAATGAACTGAACTGTCTCCCAAGATCTTGGGGAAGCAGTTTGAAATTATTTGCGATCCCAAGGGTGAATTTGCGAACTCTCAGATCCCGGTCAAGATAGATTGTGTCCACTTGAATGCTATCAAGCAGGTTGTCCATGTCGCTGGTCAATTCGGTAAGCTCGCCAATTTTTCGTTGGTGTTCCGCATTGACCGTGTAAAGTTCCTCGTTGACGCTATGTAGTTCTTCGTTGGTCGATTGCAGTTCTTCGTTGGATGCAATCAACTCTTCATTGGTGGTTTGCATCTCTTCGTTGGCCGACTTCAAATTAAGAATTGAGTCGTTCAAACTTTCTCGAGTTTCACGAAGTTCTTCTTCAAGCAATCCCAACATGTCTTCTGAACAACCCTCTGAATTTTGACGGATCGAATGGAGAGGGTTCAAATCAGACAACTGTTGATCTTCTTCAATCGTGACGAGGAATCTCGGCGCGATTTTTGTCGTCACTGGCTTGACACAAATTCGATAGGTTTGAGCTCCTTGGCTGCCTGTGTGGTCAACGCCTGGATAAACAACGTGTTTTTTGTCAAGCTTTACCCTCTTTAGTCCATTTCGAACCACGACGCCAAAGCCATTGGGAAGTAAGTCGATCAAGTTCTTTGTAGGGCGGCCATGATCGTATCGAAGGAATTTTGAAGCGTCCCCAAATATATGTTCGATCTCATGGTGTTCGTTAATCAGCAAGCCTGGCGGCATATATTGCTTGAGTAGTTCGTCGTAGATTTCAAACGACCTTTTTTCAAGATTGGAGTCCATCCTCTTGTTTTGCATCAACACTGGAACATGACGTTGTCCCAAATTGATCGGTCCTGCAACTTCCGAGAATCGAAGCGGATTCAGTTTTCGATAGATCCGCCATTTCTCGTTGACAGTCGAAAACGCTGAATTCAATTCAGTCGTACCTTCACTAGGACCCAGAAACAGAATGCCGGCATTTTTAAGTGAAAAGTTAAATAGGGAAAGTGCCTTCTTTTTGGCTGCCGATTGAAAATAAATCAACAGGTTTCGACAGCAAACCAAATCCAGTTTGGTAAACGGGGCATCGTTGAGGACGTCATGCTTGGCGAACACCACTTGTTGTCGAATTCGCGGGCAGATCGTGTAACCACCGTCGGTTTCGACAAAATATTTTTTGATTCGTTCTTCGCTCAGGTTTTCCAATCGGTCGGACGGATAAAAACCGTTGGCCGCGGTCTGGACACAGCGTTGATTAATGTCGGTTGCAAAGATTTTGACCGACCGTTGGTACCCGCGTTGTTGTATCAATTCATCCAACAGAATCGCAATGGAATAGGCTTCTTCACCGGTTGCACAGGGTGCGATCCAAACCCGGAAATCCGAATCGTCATTCGGTGCATTCCCGAGCAAATCTGGAAGTGCCCGGTACTGCAATTCAGCAAATGCTTCGGAATCTCGAAAAAATTCGGTGACACCAATCAGCAAATCGTTGTACAACCCGAATAACTCTAATTCGTCGTTTTTTAGAATTTCCGAGTAATCCGATACCGATTCAATTTTGGAAATTTCCATCCTTCGGGCCAAGCGGCGGTCGAAGAGCCCCGGTTTGTAATGATCAAAATCGATTCCATAATTTTTACTTATGAGTTGGCGAATTTGAGATTCAGAATCGAGAGAATTTTGAAACCTTCGTGCGCGAGACGTTGAATCACCCAATTTGGCGAGTTCTGAATATTTCATCAAGGTTTCTGGAATTTGTTCTACCGATTCAATGACATCGGCGGTCCCAGAAGCGATCACAGAGCGAGGCATGCCGTTGAATTTGGCAGAAGAAACCGACTGGGCGATCACCATACCATGCCGGGAATGAATCGCTTGAGCGCCATTGGTTCCATCTGTCCCTGTACCCGACAGAACCACTGCGATTGCATTTTCCTCAAACTCATCAGCTAATGATCGTAAAAAAAAATCGATGGGAAGGTCTTCCCGCCCAGTCGAGTGCTCTTTCGTGATCAATTGATTGCCAGATACTGAGACGTCCACTCCGTTGGGAAGCACAAAAACCCGATTAGGAGCCAGCGTAATCCCGTCTTCGATGCTGTACACCGGCATCGAGGTTTTACGACTAAGGATCTGAGGCATCAGGGTATCAAATTCAGACGGCAAATGCTGAACCACAACAAATGCCATACCCGTATTTTCCGGCATCCTGCTAAACAAGGTTTCAAGAGCTTCCACTCCTCCTGCGGAAGTACCGATGCCGACCACAATCAGGCCATCTTCCTCGGCTGAATTTGTGTCCCTACCAACCGACGACTGAGAATTCGAGTTTCCATCCACGTGAAAAACCAATCCTTGATAAGATTCAGATTTGAGAAAAGCACCACGTATTGTGCAAACTTTTTCACGAATCGCAAGAAGCTAGTACGACAAACGTAGCCATCTTTCTGCGAGCGAAAAAATTGGCTTTTCTTATTTGAATTTTAAAGATTCAAATTGATTTTCGATGATAACTTTCGTTCAGTTGAGCTTAGTTGAAACCTCTTGGCCGGGTAACCGAAAAGTCATGTAGAACACGATGCCAGTACCTTCTGTTTGTGACTGGCACCAAATCCTTCCAAAATGTCTCAGTACGATTCTTCGACAGATCGCCAATCCTATTCCTATCCCCGGAGCGTTCTCTTTGAAGCCTAGCCTACGAAAAATGGTAAACACATCATCCTGGCGTTCGTCTGGAATACCAATTCCATTATCGTGGATTTTGACTGTCACAAAGTCGTCGGTAACTTCGGCCGATATTTTGACAACAGGCTCAATTCCACTTCGAAATTTAATTGAGTTTTCGATCAAGTGGAAAAACAAAGCTTTCAACTGATCCGAATCTCCCATGACTTGCGGTAAATTTTCCGGAAATTCAAGCTCGGCTCCGTTGGCCTCGATCGCTGACTGTAGTTCCAGTGCAGCTGCCTGTAGCGGAACGTTAAGCGGAATCGCCTTCAGCTTCTTTCCATGAGTATTGATCCTCGAATAGGCGAGCAAGCCATCAATCATTTCTCGCAATCGATCCGAGCTTGTCTTTAAGATTCTTCGACATCTTATGATCTCCTCGCGGTCTCCTTCATCGATTGCAGTTTCCAAGCGGTCCGTGTATTGGTTGATGTGCCGCAGTGGAGCCTGAAGGTCGTGAGAAACTGCATAAGCAAAATCGGGTAATTCTTGGTTAATCTCTGATAGCGTTTCCATCGTTCGTTTGACCTGTTCAGCCTCGCGAAGTTCGGTGATGTCGGTCAACGTAAGCACGATGCCATCAATTTGCTCTTCGACCCGATAGGGTTGAATCCGCTGCAAGTAGATTCGTTGATCTCGACCGGTGACTTCCAGTTCACGGGCAACACCTGACCGCAAAACTTCGGCCGCATCGGTTAACAGCTGGGGGCTATCCAATTTGTAAGAAATGTGGGTAATCGGGCGTCCGATATCCTGTGACATGACATTGAAGCCGGCCGATATTGCAGGTGTAAACATTCGAATATTGAAATTGCGATCCAAAAAAATGGTCCCGATTTCGGTGCTTTTTAACAAGTTGTCCATGTCGCTGGTCAACTGGGTCAATTCTTCGATCTTGGCCTTATGTTCCGAATTGACTGTATACAATTCCTCGTTGACACTGTGTAATTCTTCGTTAGTTGATTGCAATTCCTCGTTAGATGCGATCAATTCTTCATTGGTCGCCTGCAGTTCTTCGTTGCTGCTTTCAAGCTCCTCAACTGTTGCCTGCAATGTTTCGCGGGTGTAGTTCAATTCGCGTTCAAGTTGTTCGATCCGATCGTTCGAATGTTCGGAATTCTGAAAGTTTTCGACGATCCTGGGTTCGTCAACCACTTTTTCCATCTCTTCCAGGGCGATCAGGAAGAGGGATTGGTCTTTTTTCTGGTAAGGTTCGACAGTGACTTTGTAAAGCGATTCTTGGTCGTCGCCGACTTTGGTGCGAACGCCTTTGTAAACGACTGGGACTTCTTCCGACTTCGCTTTATGCATCGCGGCGCTAACGGAAATCCCAAGATTTTTATCCAACATTTTGATAATATCGTTGGTCGGTTTACCTTCTGGGAGCGTCAGCAACCGGCGAGCTTCTCCAAAGCAATGCACTAATTCGTGAAATTCATTGACCAGAAGGCTGGGTGGTACGTGGCGGGCAAGCAGATCCTCATAAGCGGTTGTCAACCACATCTGGCGTTGAACCTGCTGTCCACCCATTACGCCCTGGGTATGTTCTTGAATCACAGACCCCAGGATTGGCGTTAGTGGCATTCGCGACGATTCAGGAAGGCGAACGTCACGTCTTTTACTGTAGATTCTCCAGTGACGATCTAGTTGTTCAAACTCCTTCCCCAAGTCGCCCACAGTTTCACTGGGCCCCAGGAATAAAACACCTCTCTTTTTCAATCCAAAATGGAACATCGAAAGAATTCTTTTTTGTACTTTCGGTTCCAAATAAATTAAAACATTGCGACAACAGATTAAGTCCAGCCGAGTGAAAGGGGGATCTTTGGTGATATCGTTGGAAGCAAAAATAACGGACTGTCGAAGGTCGCGGCGGACGTTGCAGATCCCGTTGTTTCGGACGAAATACTTTTCGCGATACTCAACCGGAACCGTATCAATCGCGTGGGAAGGATAGAAGCCACTGCTGGCAACTTCGAGAGATTTTCGATGAACGTCGGTTGCAAAAACTTTAAACGATAGATCGTTTCGACTGGATCGTTCGATGCAGTGATGCAAAACCATTGCAGTCGAGTACGCTTCTTCTCCAGTGGCACATCCGGCAATCCAAGCTCGAATTTCAGCATTGCGATCCATCCGTTCGAGCATTTCGGGAATGACAAATGTAGAAAGTCGATTGAATGCTTCCGCGTCCCGAAAAAATTGGGTCACTTCTACCAACAGATCCCGGAATAACAGTTCCGATTCAGAATCATCGGATTCGATCATATCAAGGTAGCTGTCAACGTCCGGGGCAGAATTCATCCTCATCCGTCGTTTCAACCGCCGCATAATGGTGCCAGGTTTGTATAACGAAAAATCGATGTTGTGTCGGTGTCGAAAGATTCGATAAAGTCTTAACGTGGACGATTCTTCCGTGCTCTCTTTGGATTCATATTCGGTACTCTGAAACGCGATTCGATCAAAATCCTGTTGATAAGCGGTGATTCGATCGGGCATATCACGGACTTCGCAGATCAGATCGACGACGCCAGAATTGATCGCGGCCCGTGGCATCCCGTCGAACCCAGCTGAGGTTGGCTGCTGGACGATGACCAAGCCGCCCGCTTCACGAACATGCTTGACTCCTCGCGAACCATCGCTTCCAGTTCCAGAAAGCACGATCGCGACGGCATTTTTGCCCACGTTTTCGGCGAGCGAATGAAAAAAGTTATCGATGGGAAGGTGAAGAGCAGGTTTTTCAAACTTGTCAGTCAGTCGAAACCTACCCTCTGAAATTGACAGATTCTTCTCAGGCGGGATCAGGTAAATAGAATTTGGTTCGATCTGGACGCCATCATTCACCTTGTGAATCGGCATGGAAGTATGACGAGCCAACAACTCATCCATCAAACTCTTGAAATCAGGCGAAAGGTGCTGAACCACTACAAACGACATGCCTGAATCAGAGGGCGTATGATCGAAAAATTCCTCAATCGGTTTAAGTCCGCCTGCAGATGCTCCAATTCCTACGATTAATTTCGGAGTTGCTTTTAAGTTCATAGATATTCTTATTTTAAAGAGAAGTAGTTGGAATCAGATTCGCATCTTGCTTGATAGTTACCCGTTTGGAAAAGTAAAAGTTGACGTCGAACACTTGCATCTGTCTTGGTTCAGCGGGAATTGGAATTTGAATCCGAGATTGCAGTATTGAAAAACGCATCCTGCTGCCGAGATCTTGGCATCCTGCCAAGAAGGTTTTTCGCTTTGGACAAGATTCAGAAGTAGAAGTGAGCGGCCTTTGA
>JBCCSJ010000032.1:0-28656 GCA_039200505.1 Planctomycetota bacterium
ATTTCAATCGTCCTAATCCGGTCGAAATCAATGCCTACTTCTGGAAAGGTTGTCTGAACGTAAATTGGGAATTGGAATACGAAAGTCGTGTGTCCAATCACAGATTCCGCGTCGTAAGGAACTTTCCAAAGCACCTGGGGGGGCTCATCAAATCTACCCTTGGCTTTAAGCCGTCGATTCGTAAATCGGGAACACCTCGGAAGGCCGAAGTCGGTATTCGTCAACTTGAAAAGCTGGCATCCGTGTTAGGTAAGTTGAATTCCAGCAAGGAGGGAGCGGAATGAATCTCGAAAACGTTGACGACGTTTATCGTTTGACTCCAATTCAAGAAGGTATTCTGTTTCATTCCATTTCCGAACCGGAATCAGGGGTTTTCGTTCAGCAGATTGAAATTGATATCGTAGGTCTTGTTAAGCTTGATTTTCTTCAAAAAGCATGGTCGGAACTGGTCGAGAATCATTCGGTACTTCGAACGATGTTTGTTTGGGATGGCTTGGACGAACCGCTTCAATTGATAAGAAGCCATGTGGAACTCGATTGGCAGATAGAATATCTGAGTGGACCGAAAAGTTCTTCATCGGGTAATCAAGTCGAAGACTTTTTGTATCAAGATCGTAAAAGGGGGTTTGCTCTCGAGTCTGCACCCTTGATGAGATTGGCGTTGTTTCAAAAGGCAGAGAGAGAATTCAAACTCATTTGGACCTTTCATCACTTGATTTTAGATGGGTGGTCGACATCGTTGTTGCTGAAAGAAGTCTTTGAAACTTATGCGAGTCTGGCATTAAATTCAGCCTTAAAGCCGCAAAGAAAACCTGAGCGAAGTTTCGATTTCAAAGAGTTTGTTGCCAGTGTGTTGGAATTCGAAAACGAAGGAGTCGAGTCTTACTGGAAGACACAATTAGCGGGTTTTCGATCGGTAGAACCAATCGTCGACCGCTTTGACTCAAAAGGCCCAAAAGACGGGACGCAACCAAGGTTAGTTGATCAATCGGAAACTTTTCTAACCGAAACTGGATCCGAATCACTGCGGAGTTTTTCCACTCGAAATCGGATCACGCTAAACTCACTTTTTTTGGGTGGATGGGCCTACGTCGTGTCCCAGTATACCGGACAAACCGACGTCGTATTCGGAACGACGGTTTCGGGTCGTTCCCCGGATATCCCAAATGTCGATATCGGTATTGGTCTATTCATCAATACGCTTCCAATCCGAATTAGGCTGAATACCGAGGAGGGTCTTGCTGATTGGCTTAAAAAGATCCAATCGCAACAGATTCAAACGCGGCAATACGAGCGTTGCTCATTGCCACAAATTCAGCGATGGAGTGAAGTTCCGGCCAATCAGAATTTGTTCGATTCGATTGTTGTATTTGAGAACTATCCAGAATCTGGTGAGTGGAATTTGGGAGATTTAGACTTTGAAGTCTCCAAGATTCAACATCACGAGCAGAGTAACTACCCACTGGCTTTACTCGTTGTACCAGGCAACAGAATCAGATTAATTTTAGTGAGAGATCCCTCTCATTTTTCTGACCTGTTCTGCCGAAGAATGCTTGATCATTTAAAACAAGTTTTAACTTGTATGATTCTCGCCGATACGAAATCAGTCGGCGATCTGGAAATGTTGTCAAATGAAGAGCTATCCGAAATCGACTTGGAATCGTACAGCAAATTTCCTTTTAAGCCGGAATCGGGAGTCAATTGTATCGACCTGTTCCAATCCGCTGTCGATAGTTATCCGAATGAAGTTGCGATAAGTGCTGGAAAAAGCTCTTTGAATTACGAGCAATTATCCCAGCTTTCAGATCAATTGGCGGATCAACTACAGGCTTTAGGAATTCAGGATGGTGATCATGTCGGCTTGATGGTTACGCCCGGACTTGATTTGGCGATTGGGATCATCGGTATACTCAAATCGGGGGCAGCCTACGTACCGCTTGATCCAGAATATCCTGTCGGCCATCTTCAATTTATTTGTAATGACTCCCAAATTAAGTTGCTGGTTTGCGGAGAAAAAATCGAATCAGCTTTACAGGTGCAACGTGTTTCGATCCCAAAAATAACAGATCAGCGTTCGCCATTTACGAATACTCCCAAGTCAATCGTCTCGAATGAATCACCCGCCTATCTGATTTATACGTCTGGTTCTCAAGGTAAACCAAAAGGAGTCAGGATTTCTCACGACAATCTTGCTTACTCGACATTGGCCAGAAAAGAGTATTATCAAGAAACACCAAACAACTATCTGCTATTATCTTCATTTGCGTTCGATAGTTCGGTTGCCGGGATATTCTGGACGCTATGCTTCGGAGGGACTTTATTTGTTCCTCCAGACAAAATCGAACAAGACATGGAAGCCTTGGGAGACTTCATTCTTGAGAACCGAATTTCCCATCTTCTTTGCCTACCTTCGCTTTATTACTTGATGTTGGAACAGAACCCTAACAATCTAAATAGTTTAGATGTTGTAATTCTGGCAGGTGAAGTATGCCATCCCAATGTGGTCAAGCGTCATATTGACCGGATGCCAAATACGAAACTTTTCAACGAATATGGGCCAACAGAGGCTTCAGTTTGGAGTACGGTCGCACGTGTGGATAACGAAACGCCCGGAAACAAAATCCCTATCGGAATTCCGATCCCTGGTGCCAAAATCCAAGTGTTGGGGCCATCAGGGAAAATGGTTCCCGATGGTGTGAGTGGCGAAGTTTGCATTTCTGGCCCGGGGGTAGCGTCAGGATATTGGAATCGTTCAACGCTTTCCGATCAAAAATTTGTAAGGGGAGGTTCAGGGACTGAAGAAAGATTTTATCGTACCGGTGATCGAGCCTATCGAAGATTGGATGGCCAGTTGGTCTTTGATGGGCGGATGGATGAACAAGTAAAAATACGCGGATTCCGCATTGAATTGAACGAGATTGCCAATCACGTTCTTGCCCATTCAGGAATTCGGGAATCGGTCGCAGTAGTCCGACATAGTCATTCGGACCGAATATTCAAATCGGTAGATGAAATACTCTACGAACTCGGGAAATTGGGGCCGTCCCAAGCCAGCCTATTGTTGGAATTGGTCGAATCTGGCAACGCAAGCGAGTCCGTCATCAAGGAGGCGAAATGACTCGTCGAATTAGCCGTACGCAAGACTTCGAGATAAATCTTCATATCAAGAATGAGAACTTTATTTCGACTCCACGAAAAACACAAAGAGATTGGGTTCTCAACAGGGCCATGAAAGAATTTACAAGCGAATTGGTTCACCTCGATCAAATTGCATTGCAGTTCGTTGCAGGAGCCGACGCAGTTGATGGTCTGAAAGATCGAAAATTTCGTGATTTAAACGACGATGAAATCATGGAAGATTGGCAGATTCCTGTGATGGCAGAGATGGCGAAGATCGTCACCGAAAAAAAAGGGAAAGTCCTGGAGATCGGATTTGGTAGAGGGGTTGCATCCGACTTGATTCAGGCTGCCTGTCCCGAATCTCACACGATCATCGAGTGCAATCCCTCGGTCATCAAGCGTTACGAATTGTGGAAAAAACAATTTGAAGATCGAAATATCTGTTTGGTTCCTGGAATGTGGCAAGACGTCATTGAGGAACTAGGCCAATTTGACGGCATCTTTTTTCATACCTATCCACTTTCGGAAATTGATTTTGTAGAACAGGTTGTAAAGAGTGCTACGTTTGCCGAACACTTTTTTAAGGTAGCCTCGCGACACCTGAACCCCGGTGGAGTATTTACCTACTTGACCAACGAGAGTGATTCATTAAGCCGAGAGCATCAGAGAGCTCTGCTTCGAGAGTTTCTGCGGTTCGAAGTTTCAGTGGTCGACAATTTGGGCGTTCCCCAAGATACCAAAGATGCGATGTGGGCTGATTCGATGGTCATCGTGGAGGCCCGAAATTGAATCAAGATCCTAACGGCAAAGACCAATCAAGGGTAAAAGAAGATGATTTTCGTCAGCGGATCAATCAGTTAAATGACCTGCAGCGGTTAAGACTGGCAGAATTGCTGGCCGAAAATAAAGGTGAAAAAGTTGGGCAAATAGATGGCCCGAAACAGATCTGTTTGTATGTCGTTCCATCGGACTCGGCAGGCGTGAAAAATTCATCAGAAGTAAAAGAGTTTTTACAGTCATCACTGCCCCCTTACATGATTCCCGACCGTATCCTAATCGTGGATCGTTTGGAAAAGCTACCCAATGGAAAGGTTGACAAGAAAAGGTTGCCGCATCCAAACGTTGTTGAAAACGTGGATGATTCAATTCAGCTTCCGCAAACTGAAATCGAAATAATTTTGGCTGACATTTGGAGTCAGCTTTTATTTATCGATCCGATCGGGGTGAATGATAATTTCTTTGAGATCGGTGGAGATTCGATCCTCAGTATTCAGGTCATTTCAAAAGTGCGAGAGGCTGGATTGGAGATTGAACCTCGGCAACTGGCTAGTTATCCGACGATCGCCGAACTGGCTAGTGTCATCCGTTGGAAACGCAGCACTTCAGACACGGAATTAAATTCCCCGGTTTTGGCGGGTTCAGATGCAGTTTCTCCCATCCAGCAATGGTTTTTTGAGCGAGAACTATCGGCACCGGACCAGTGGAATCTTACAGCAGCATTTCAAGTAAACGGGCAATTTACCGCCGATGATTGCATGGAGTGTATCGGTGCTTGTCTGCAAAATCACCCAATTATGCGGTCAAGTTTTACACAAAACGGTAGTTCCATAACTTTAGAATCGCATGAAGATTTCGAGCTGAAACAATTCATCAATATCGAACAGGTCTGTGGGAATGACTGGTCGAAGCTGGAACCAAGAATTGAGGAGATCAGTAAAGGTCTTGATATCGAGGATGGACCTTTAATTCAATTTACAATCGTTCAATCAAAAAACGACGATGAGTATCAGGCTGCATCGGAAGTCGTTTATTTGTTGATCATTGCTCATCACTTGATCATGGATCCGATCTCTTTTTCAATTGTTAAAAGGGATCTACAGACAGGTCTAACGCAATTAAAGGAAAATCGAGCGATTCGTTTAACCCCGGCGACAACCGATTTGCGTCGATGGGCAATTCAAGTTCGGCAACTTGTCGAGAAATCTGCCCCAGAATTTTCCAGTGACTTTTGGACACGGCTTTGTGAAGGATCAAAAGGAACCCTGCCAGTTGTGGATGCGAATTTTTCGCTCGGGACAGAGGTCGAGGCCCTCTCGTATATTCTTCGAATGGGGGTGTCCGAAACCAGACTGCTTCAAAGCGTACCTCAATCGACAGGCGTTTCGATACAAGAGATTCTTGTCACAGCCTTGGCGTTAGTATTGTCTGATTGGATGGAAGACCCGTTTGTCCGGTTTGACATGGAAGGCCACGGTAGGCAGGCATTGTCGAATCAAGTTGATTTATCCCATTCGATCGGGTGGTTCACTTCCTACTTTCCTATGGCGGTCGAGGTCGGTCGAGATGAGACGGTTGCTCGCGATGAAAGAATCCGTGATGTCTTGAAACGGGTCAAGGAAAGTATTCGTGGTTTACCTTTTCAAGGCATGGGTTACGGGGCCATCCGTTATTTCGATTCAGATACGTTCGCAAAATCGAATTTGGGAAGCTTCCAACCTAACGACGTACTGTTTAACTACAGTGGTGTTATCGAAGCGTCCAACCATGAGAAAATGTTGGTTCTTCATCACGGCTTGCAAGCGATTTGTGACAACCACTGTCGTGCAGGAATCAATCAAAGATCCCATTTAGTCGAATTGAATGCGGCAATTGAGGATGGCGAACTGTGTATGCGATGGGTTTTTGATTCATCCAATTTAGCGGAAACGACTGTAAAAAAATGGGCCGAAGTTTACCAACAGTTTTTGAATGAAATCATTTCGAATTGCGTATCCGCTGATGAAAAAGCCTTTACTCCGGTCGATTTTCCTGAGTCTGGAATGAATCAGGACGAACTCGACCAATTTCTCGACGGCTTGAGCTAATGGATAAAAAGAATATCCAGGCCATCTATCCGCTTTTGAATATGCAACACGGACTTTTGTTTCATTCATTGGGGAATCGCAAAAATGATCCGGGTCTGTTGCAAGTAAGATTTCAAATTCAAGGCATTTTGGATATAGAAAGACTTCGACAGAGTTGGGACACTGTAGTTCAAAGAAACGAAGCTTTACGAATGTCAGTGCAGATGCCTCAAGGGCATCAGCCCATGATGGTTGTCAGTCGAATTTGTCAAACTAAATGGACTGACTTAGATTTAAGGCGACGAAGTTTAGAGGAACAAAAATCTGAGGTCGATGCCTTCCTGTTAAACGATCAACAGAAAGGGTTAAAGTTGAATAGTGCCCCAGCTTTTCGAATAGCGCTATTTCATTACGAAGAAAATAGGTTTCAAGTTCTTTGGACTTGCCACCATCTTTTTCTCGATGGCTGGTCTGCCGTCATCGCGATCCAAAAATGGATGTCAGAATATGAGGCATTGTTTGTCGACCAAGTAAAAGATCCTATTCGACAGTGTAGTTATCGAGAGTTTCTAGCTGTCAGGCGTGGACTTCAGGAAGGTGATCAATTAGCCCAAACCGTACGTTTTTGGAAAAATTATTTGAATGAATGCTTGCCAGTCAGGCTTACTTCTTCAAACTCGGAACCGCTCGCAAACTTGGAAAAGACCACCAAGCATGGGCAGCCAAGAACCGTGGTTACTCATTGTTTAGGCTCTGAGCTTTCAACTCTCGCAAACCGATTTAAAGTGACTTCGGCAAGTCTGTTTCACGCTATTTTGGCGATGGCCTTCAAAGTACAAACTGGAACGGATGACGTTCTATTTGGGGAAACGACATCTGGGCGCAACTACGATCTCGATGGAATGAATTCACTTTTAGGCTGTTTTTCGGGTGTTATTCCTCGTCGAACAATTTTTAAGGAATCAGATGAAATTTTATCCGAATTCGTAAGAAGAGTGAACAAATCGAGATTTGATTCCATTTCTTATGAACATGCTTCGATGTCTCAGATTGAAGAGGCGGCAGGCTTGGTAGCGGGCAAACTTCCAATGTTCGATTGTTTGTTAGTTTTTGAAAACTTGCCATGGAAGAACATCGAACCAAGTGATTCAGGGATCAAGGTGACCGGCTACTCGGCTGGCATTACAACTACTTTCCCCTTGACTATTGTGGTCAAGCCGGCCACAGAAGATCTAACGACCAGCGGTCATTGGTTAGTAGAGTATTCCTTTGATCACCGTATTTCTCAAACCTTGGTGACTTCGCTTTCAAAGACGGTGGAAGTCTTGGTGAAAAAAATTGGCGGTAACCCTGATATTAAAATCGGCCAATTATTCGACGAAACAGCAGTTTTAAAATCGGACGAATTCCCCCCAGTTTCGGCAGACAAAGGTCGAGTCGTGGTCGGCGACACCCTCAACCAAATTGGAGTCCAGCTGGCTGGGAATAGACTACAAATCGAGCTTTCCGAAATTTGGGAAGAGCTTCTTGGCATCAATCCTATCGATGTGAATACCGACTTTATTCAACTCGGTGGCCGGTCAATTTTAGTGTTGCGAATGATCGCTATGATCGAATCGCGATTAGGGAAAAAGATCAGTCTAAGTGACGTTATCGAAAATCCAACGATTGCAGGATTAGCTAAAAAGATTTCTGACAAACAGAGTCTAATCCGTTGGAGATCGCTGATTCCGGTGAAAACGAGTGGACATCAGCCCCCCGTATTTTTTGTACATGTCGGAGGTGGACATGCACTCTTTTTTCGAACGATGGCACCCTATTTTCCGTCGAGCCGTCCTTTTTTCGCGCTACAGCCTGTTGGCTTGGATGGAGAATGTGAGCCGATAACTTCATTTTCGGAGATGGCTCGAATATTTGTCGACGAAATAATTGAGGCAAACCCAAGTGGACCGATTCATTTGGTAGGCCACTGTATTGGTGGGCGGACACTTTTTGCGATTGCAAATGAATTGAGACAGCGAGGATTGAAAGTAGGTGCGTTTATTGTCCTTGACACTTATCCGCCAAAACTTCCAAGTGCTGAGACAGTTGATGTCCAGCGAGGATTCGGGGTGCAAATTAAGAACTTGGCCAAAGGCAGGTTATACACGGCAATGATTGCTTTGGGCCGACACGTTGGGCGAAGTGTAAAGCAATGGTATGTTCCCAAATTCGGCGACAAACTTTCAAAGAAGTTGCTCGTCCTTGATCGAGTGCATCGAGCCTGTGCCAAAGCTGACCACGACTACCGTGTCGATAAATACGATGGAAAGGTTCAGTTAATTAGAGCGGAAGATCCAAACAATATCGAACTTGATTTCAACGGAACTTGTGAGTCTTGGGAGCAAGTCAATCTTCCGATCAGCCATCAAGGCATGTTCCTGGAACCCGATGTCGAAATTCTGACCAACAAAATTGTTGAACTGGTCGACATCAACGAAGATCAGACATAGCTGATGGTGATTTTTGTTTCAATGTTTCAGATGAGGTTGCGGCGAAAACTATAACTATCAGCTATGGCTGATTTAGTTGATCAGTTTAAACTTGCTAATTCTCGAAACAGTTGACTTGAATTCAGCAAGCTTTCGTAGGTTCCCTCGGCAACCAACTGGCCGCGATCCAGAACGTAGAGCCGATCGCATTGGCGGACGGTCGACATTCGGTGGGCAATCATGGCAATCGTTATTCCATTCAATTGGTTGCAAATAGAATCAATCACTAGTTTTTCGGTGCCACTATCCAATGCACTTGTCGCTTCATCGAGGATCAAAATGCGAGGCTGCCGATAAAGAGCCCGAGCCAGACCAATTCGTTGTCGCTGGCCACCACTTAATCGGATACCAGCTTCACCCACCAATGTGTTTTGCTGATCTGGCAAACTTTCAATGAAACTTGTCAATTGAGCTGCTTTCAAAGCAGCTTTTAATTTTTCGTCATCGACAGGTTCAGTGCCAAATGCGACGTTCTGTTCGATGGTAGCGTCGAACAAAAATACATCCTGTGGCACATAGCCGATCATCGAACGCCAACTATCCAGCGTTCGTTGATCCAGCGAAACGCCGTCGACTAAGATTTGGCCATTCTGGTGCGTGAGAAGACCCATCAGGACATTGGCTAAAGTTGATTTGCCAGATCCAGACGGGCCGACAAAGGCAATCTTTTCGTTAGGACGTATTTTAATAGATACGTTGTCGATTCCATCATTTGTTTCTTTGTACCGAAAGCTAATGTTTTTGAGTTGAATAGCATTTTCGAATTGAAGCGGGATTTTCGAATCCGGCCGATTTGCATCGGAGCCCAAAAGGTCGTCATAAATGCTTTCGATGGCAGTGTAGTTACTGATGACTTGCACTAACGAGTTGTAACAGCCATTAATTGCCGGCAATAGGCGATATCCAGCCAATGCAAACAGGGTCAATTTTGGTAGTGCTTTTTGAAAATTTCCTCCTGAAGATACTAGAAACAGAGTTACCAAAATGATGCTACCAAAGGCGACCGCTTCTACCGCATATCGAGGGACGGCCGCAGCAAACTGGACTTTTGGATGAATCTCAGCAAACCGCTTAGAAGCGACCTCAAACCGATTCTCGAAAAAATCGAGCGAGCCGTCGCTTTTAATCGTGCGGATGCCGGTCATTAAATCTACAAACGTCTTGTAACGAAGAAGATTCATGGCCAGTCGTTCACGTCCAAGATCGGTCAGATACCGTTTTCTACAAAAAAATAGAACGGTATAAAACAGAGAAATTAACCCAAACGCGCCGACCGCCGTCCATGGATCAATCAACATGACCAGACCAAGTATCAGCGTCGAAATAATGATTTGGCACAGAAACTGGCTGCCTGCCAGAACAACTCCGGTAACCAGCGAGTTTACATCGTCAATGATTTTCTTGATCAGATCGGCGGAAGTGTGATGGAGAAAAAACTCGTAAGGCAACTCTGAATAACTGCGTATTAACTTCATCGACAAGTTGTGGGCAAGTGACCACGCAATTCGCTGCCGCTGCCAAACCGAAAAGGCACCCAGGCCGCTGGAAACCACTAAAAAGGCGACTACCGACAAACCGGTAAACATCAACATGTCATCATGGTTGTCAAAAGTAAAAGTCCGTTTTACCCAACCTAAAACGCGATTTTCCAGAGTGGCGTCGGGATTGGAGGCTAATTGCAAAAATGGAAAAATCGAAGCGATCCCGGCGACTTCCAGCAGCGACATCAGCACGATTACGACCAACAAGAATGCCAGTTTGGCCGACGAACCAGAGTCAAGGAAGAAGTAAAATTTCCTGAGAGTCGACAACATCGAACTATTTTTGTGACCAGTTGAGATTACTGACTACTCCATTCTAACTAACGTCTAATCGTCAGCAGATACATTCGGCAATAAAACGGGGATTACGAGTTCGAATCGGACAAACTGCAAGCTACTTTTCTATGATGAGTTGAATCATCTTCTGCAGCCAGCAAATTCTGGGCTGGTTGAAGAATATGAAATGATTCCAAGCACCTTTCATCCCAAAGTTCTGGAAGCGATTACCCGATTCATCATGAAACATTGAATTACCGGCAGCTGAGGTCTGAGATTCTTCGGCCTCTTTGCAACGGCCCTTTCAATCGGAAACTGAACGGGAAGGCGTGCTACCATGGCATGCAGCGGTCTCCGTTGTTCCTAGGTGGTGCCGACCGAATGTTCAAGCGTACTCATTCGGCCGATTCAGTTGCCGAAGCGCCTCTGACATCAATCCCTCGGCTTTTCATCCGCTGCCGCCACTTCTCCCGAGCTACTTTTCTCATGTCGATGTGCTTGTCGACCTCGTCCACAATCTCGGTCCCAACCAGTGTTTCAACAACATCCTCCAATGTAACAATTCCCTCCAGACCGCCGTGCTCGTCGATTGCCAGTAGGATATGCTCGCGGTTGTCGAGCAAATTTTCAAACACCATGTTGAGCGGCGTCTTGTCAGAAACAGCGTGCAGTTTCCTGCTAGGAAAATCTTTAAGCTGAGTTTTCCCATCGTTGCGAATGTCATCCATTAAGATTTCGTTCTTTAAAACGAATCCGACGATGTTGTCTCGGCTGTTGGAATAAATCGGTATCCTCGAAAAGTGTATTTTCTGGTGCTGTTGCAATACTTCGCGGGCGGTCAGGTTTTCGTCTAATGCAAACACAACGGTGCTGGGTGTCATAATGTCTTCGACACAAAGCTGAGGAAAGCGAAAAAGGTTGTTTAGGATCTGGGATTCCTTTTCGGCCAGTTGTCCGCTTTCGGCTCCGATGCCGGCAAGTGCTTTAAACTCTTCGCGATTGAATCCGTGATGGCTTTTACCGCCAGCCAGCAACTTTGTGATGAATTCTGAAACGAAAATGAGTGGATACAACAAAAGATTCAATAGCTGAATGAAGCTGGCTGATATGGGAGCGAGTCCTCGCCAGTAAATCGCTCCAATTGTTTTGGGTACAATCTCGGATACGAACAGAATCAACAGGGTGAGGACGACCATCGCGATACCAACGGAACCTTCGCCCCAATACTTGGCAGCATAAGCTCCCGCTCCGCCTGATCCGACTGTGTGGGCAATTGTGTTCAGCGTCAGGATTGCGGCCAATGAGCGATCCACGTCGGTCTTGACGGCTTTGACTTTCGCAGCATTGGAATCGCCTGCTTTTTCGAGATTGGCAACATATGAAGGGGAAATACTGAGTAGGACAGCCTCGGCAACCGAGCAGAGCGATGAAAACAGGAGTGCTACCAATGCAAACGCAACGCAAAGAATCAGGTCTTTGGGATCGTAGGTTCCGCCACTGGTTCCCATTTCTTCTACTGAAAGAACCGAATCACCGTTTTGGTCGAGGTCACGAAACGACTTGGGCATTGCTACGAATTCGGACCCATCGATTTGACCATTTTTGTCAGTGTCAAAGGCGGTAATAGCGGCCTTCACCGAAGGCGGGATGGACGGGCCTCCGCCGCCAGAAGCCAGAGCTGTATCTCCGGCTTCCAATATCAGCACGAAAAAAAGAAACAGTACAACGATTGGCCGATTCATGATGAAAACGATTCCTGAAAATTCACGCCAGGTAATAGTAATTGCCTCGGGACAGTTTATCCGAAAGTTCGCTGGTAAGTACCCAGGGCTATTCGTGGTATCTGTTGTTTCGAAATGAATCCTTGGGTCAGGAATTTCAAATTACCCATTTAAAACTCCATCCCGGAATCTGATTCACTCGTTGCCCGGAAGCTGGGATTGAAGTTTTGATTTGAGGAAGCCTGGATAAATTCGGCAAGGTCGCGACCGTATTGGTGCCTATCGGAACATCGTATTCTTATGTCGATCAGGGTGCAGATGAGCGGTTCACAGAGGAATCATGGTACCTACAGTGATATTGCCATGCCGGGAGATTTCGATGGAGACGGGAAAACTGACCGAGCGATTTGGAATGGTAAGAACTTGATTCGCCAATTTTGGTAACAACTTAACGATTTACAAATGATCTGAAGTAGTGATTTGCCCCGACTCAATTTTGAGCGGGGCGTCTATTTTCAAGTGCGCTCTGATTGGAAGTAAGATAAGGCTTGAATATCTATTTACTATTACTCACGAAGCGGACCGGATCTGTTGGACACCGATACACAGTCTTACAACGATTGGCGGGCCGATGATACGCCCACCAATTTGTGGGATCGTGTCCTCGATGATAATGCGATGGACCGGCGCAGCACTGGAAGTCAAAGTCACAGGTGCACGGATCGATGGAGCCCATTCACCCGGAGCCTACATTAATCTGCAGTACAATCCGAACGATCCTTCGGGTGGACTCGCGTCATTGCATATGAACGCGTTGCCCAAATTGGTTTGGACAGGAGTTCAGTCACCTGGTAATTTTCGTGGAACCGAATTTCAGCTCACTTCTGAGCTTCGTTTCGTAGATAACGAGGGCAAATGGATCTTTGAAAACGACCTCGAAGAAATTGCTGCCGAGGATTTTTTAAATTGGAATTCATCTGGTTGGAATTTTTCCCACCCAATTTTTCCTGTTATAGGCCAACGAGGTATCACGAATCTAGTCGAAGATATTACGGGCAACCAGTCGGTTGAAATGACGTTTCGAAAAAATGAGGACCGGGGAACGGTTTACGTTCGTTCGCCCGATAGTATCGAAGGAGTCAGTTCGATCGAAGCATCAGTTGATCTGCTGCTGGAAACGCCTTACTTCGGTGCCAGCAGACATAAAGTAATTCGATTGGTCGCAGAAGATGATGCCGGATATCATCGGCATGAGTTCATCGTTCAACTGGAAAATGCAAATCCACTCTCTGCCAATTCACCTACTTATGCGATTCTGTCGTCCAACGGAGGAAGTGCAAGTGGGCGTTATGGAATGCGGTTAAATTTGAGTCGTGGATATTGGGCGGTGTGAATCCACCGACCCCAATTCGACTGAAAATGGACAACTTCACGGTTCGGGAACGTTAATCCATTTTTGGTAATCGTCATTCCGATCCGCAAGTTACTCGTTATTAAGTTTTAGGCTTGTTTGCCCAAAATTAGAACATCTTACTAACATCAACTTGCAACTTATGGCCTGGACAATTCCGGGCCATATCTTTTGGAGTTCCGCATCAAATCTTAGTTCTCGATAAAGTAATCTCACGCAGAGCCGCAGAGACGCAGAGTTATTAAACTCTTGCACAGCCAAACTACTTGGTAGGTGGGGCAGACGATGGTCTCGAGGCTAGGTTTGCCGCGAAGATCACTCACCCAACCACTTGGGCCGCAAGCTTCGACGACCACCAGATCCGGCGTTACTAACAGTGTCGTAATGGCGAAACATCGAGTTGAACTTACCCAAGTCGATTGCGATAATGTGCATTGATATTATCCTTCGGTTTGAGGGTTGAAATAAAATGAAGGGATACTTTGGTATCGACTTCAGGCCAGTCACCAGCGGAATTGCAAAATGACTCGCCCTCAAGCTTTGGACTTACATGGATTCTTTATCTAATTTCAAGGCTCGCAAATGAGTGAACGCTTAACCAGACGCGGAGCGATTGCGGCAGGTATCGCTGCAGTTACAGCTACAACTGCCAACGGATGCGATGCCATGCAATCGGATGAATCTTCCAAAATCGCGAGCATGCATATGCGGGTTGCCAGGCCAACTGATGACCTTGCTGCGGTGACCAAGTTTTATCGTGATGGCCTTGGGTTCGAAGTCCTGTACGAATTTACCGACCACGATGGATTCGATGGTGTAATGCTCGGTTGCAAAGGAGCGGCGTACCACCTTGAATTCACTCGTAAGGCCGGCCACAAAGCGGGCCGTGCTCCAACAAAAGACAATCTACTCGTGTTCTATTTGCCGGACAAAGGAGTGTGGGAGTTGGCAGTTGCTCGGATGAAGGACTTGGGACATGAACCTGTTAGGGCATTTAATCCGTATTGGGACAAGAGAGGTCGAACATTTGAAGACCCCGATGGTTATCGCATTGTGCTTCAACAGGCAGCGTGGGGCGGATAATCATGGCATTCACACGGATCCGTCGGTCACGCCGGTTTGCAATGAAGAGTTTTCACTGCCGGCCAAATGATGCCAGCCTCTATTGGAAAATACTTTATTCGCATCAAGAAAACATTCATCTTAAAAGACGTCACGCGTTTGAACGAAGTGGTTATTCTGTTAGTTCAAGTCGATTGCGGTTTTGAAATCGCTAATCGCTGATACGCATAATCTGGCCGTGATTTCGTTTAGGTAACCTGGGAACCAATGGACTCAGTTGAGGCAATATTGATCGTCACCGGAGAGTCGCCATGTGTTCTCGAGCTGGCCGATGGCAAACTTGAGGGGCTTGTTAAGCAGAGATATCCAATAGGTGCGGCACCGAATGGTGAGCCGCTAAAACAGAACGCTGTTATCGTTGCGATTCCAACTCAATTCGCTAGTGACGATCAAGTGCTTGCAGAAATTGAGGATTGGCTAATCCGACACAGAGACGTTCTGATGCAATGCGATGCGGCAAAAACAATTGAATTTTACACTTATCTGCAATCTGACATCGGATCTCGATCACTGACAATACCAGACTCGCTAATCCGGATTGCCGCCGAATTGAAATTAAACGTCGCCAATCAATCAATTCGTATTTTGACTGAAGAAGAAAGCAACCTGAAACGTTAAGTTTCCACTTGGCGATGCATTGAAAAAGATCGACGTTGATCAAATATTTCTTCCGCTGTTGAACTTGCCGAAGTCAATTGAGATACTGTTTGCCGGATAATATCCTCCGGTTTGAGAGCATATAACAAACGAAGCGATGCCCTTGTATCGACTTCGGGCAAGTAACGGGCGGGCTCGAAGACGACTCGCCCTACACCCGGGACTTACACGGATTCTTTATCCGACTTAATCGTTGCCTGAGGTTCCATGGTACGGGTGCCGATGTGTGTGATCCGATCTTCTTGATGATGGCGAGTTTCGTTAGAATGCCTTCATGACTATCCACAGAAAACGCCGTTGCTTTCGATTCGGACTGTACACTTGTCTTTCATTGATGGTTTTGGCTTCGAGTCTAACCCGATTCGTGCTTGAACCTGAAATCCGGCGGCACAGAATATTTAAAATCTTGCGTGATGATGCGGTTATACGGGCGCCCCTTGTAACACTTTTCGGCGGACGGGCTCCCGGAGTCTACGATCCTGTTCCAGCCCCATCTTGGTTTGAGATCAGGCAAAAAATTGCACTTACATTTGCGATTCAAACAGAACCTTGGTGCGAGAATTGCGTATTGCACTTTGATCGGAATGACAAATCACTTGCTGATCTGGTTAATTCGTGCGAGGATTTAACTAAATTCACTAGCCGAAAATACCCGTGAAAACGCCGAATAACAATGTGTTGCGCGATTCAGAGTGGCAAGGTATGTTTGATTAGCCGGTGTGATCCGGCGTGAAGTAAGCGTAAGCCCCGCGCCTCGTATTGAGTGTTGCAGGCGGTATCGGAGGGACAAATGAGATCGGGAATTTTGGCTACTAGATAGTGGCACGTCCGGACTGAGCGAAGGACGCTGGAAACCATGCCGTATACCGTGGAGGCCTTAGCGTGTTTTTTTGATGACTAATTCTACACTTGCCTCTTTATGACGCTGCTGTTAAATGCCTATGAAGTTTCGTTTTACGATTGCTAACGTATTTTGGTTTCTTTTTGTAATGACCTGTGTTGGAGCTGTATTGCTTGCCAATCATCGTCTCCAATATTTTCCGTCCGAGATACCTGACGCTATAAATGGCGGTCTTTTTTCGAGATGCAATTAGGAGGCAAATTCGAAATGGTGCATTTACGGTTCAGCGAAACCTATCAACTCACAATTTTTTAAAAACTGGCGAAATGAGTTTGAGAACCGGGCAAGATTTTGTCGTTGATCAAGTCGTATTAGATTTGAAAGATCTCGTGTTGGAGGTTGTACGCGAACATGGATGGATCAGTTATTCAACAGAATATCGTTTCGATGAACAACTCCATGGTTTTATGATTGCTTGGCAGACTTCGGCAAATGAAGGTCTTGTGAAAATAGTCTTTCTTGATTCACCCGGGCCTCCGCAAACCGTGAATCCTGGCCCTTATCGTTTTTCATGGTTGGTCGTCGAACACCGACGGTGAAAAAAAGTGTAAAAATCGGATGAGAGTTTGGTTTATGGGATCGAATAGATAGGGTTCTGAAGATACATCTGCCTTCGGCATTTAAGTTTTTGCTAAATCTGTCTCCCGCAGAGCCGTCGAGACGCAAAGTTGCTAAACGAACACAATGCAGGCACGCCGTATCGACCCATCCTTAGCCGAGTGTGACAAACCTTGGTATCGGGGTCCACCAACCATCAGAACAGGTCCGCCAGGACGACAGATTGTAGCCACGGTTGCCAACCCGTGGATCTGGCAATCAAGAGCATTACGAAGCCTTGAGGGGCGACAGAATTAGGGTGCGAGATCGCTTCTGGGGTCCCTTCGGGACTCGTGGTGCGGTTCGGTTTTTGATTCCATGGGCTCACGCCCAATGGCTTTATCGTGTCGCCACTTCGTGGCTGGAGATTTAAATTTCAAGGATAGTCCCTCAGGGCCCGCAGGACCCATGGAACAACTGTCGAATCTAACTTCTTAGATTGTAGTCTGGAGGTTTTGATAGACTGAGCCTGAGAATCATGACTCTCAACCAGCGCCAGCAATGATGCGTCTGCCGGCAGACAGGCCCCTAAAATATTGGAGACCACTTCCAAAATGAGCCCGGAGACTCGACACAAAAGTCTGCCGGTTCGGTCATAAATTGTATCGGCCTTTAACGCGCTATGGTGTAATCGATTTGAAATCCGGGGCTTATCAGCCCCGGTAGAGGTTCCACTAGCCCTGCCAAGCTTTTTCTAACGGACTGCGGCTAATGGGACTACTAACGTGTGGGACGTAGATTGTAATACTGGTCCAACAAACAGTCGTTTCGCGTTTGCCGTCTAGTGCCGTAAGACTTCGATTTTATTCGACGGTGATGGTGATGTGGGACTTTGCCACAATTTTCCAATCGTTGTCATGGACGGCGACGTAGATGTCCCAGGTTCCGGCAGGCGGAGACTTCCAAGTTGCCTCGAACGGAGCCGATTCGTCGTGGCCAATCGGTTCCCATTTTTTATCCATGTAATAAAAGCGGACTTGTCGGCCACCCAGTTTTTCAAAATCAACAGTCGCACTAATCTTAATATCGTCGTCGGTTGAAAATCGCTCGCCGTCGGTTGGAGTGGTAATTTTAAGGGTATGTTCGCCCGGTTGGGTAGCTTGTCGCGGAGTTTGCCTTTCAGATTTACCAGTTTGTGCAGGTTGGGGCTTTGATTGCGAATCCGGTTGGCGGGTGGGTGCTTTCTGTTGCGAGTCAGTCGGTTCGGTCCCCGAGTAGGCATACTGCAATGCCGCAAGATTCGCTTCGCGTACGCGACCCACGATAGCGTAGGGTGCACTGTTGGACTGGATAAGTCCCTGCTTCAACAATTGAGGCGTGGGCTGGTCTTGGTACTGACATTTGTTATATCCGATCATGTAAGGGCGAGACATTGCGGCAGTCACGTAGCGTCGGTAGTAGTCTGCGTAGGCATCCGGATCCTGGGTGACTTGTCCCATGGTCGTTGGGTGATCCTTGGTTGCGAATGAGCTGACATGGTCGGCGATATAAATTGGTTTTCCGTACTGCTGGTAAACTTGATCGAAAAATTTAAAGTTAAATTGACGACTGGTGGGCTGAACTGAAATCGCATCGATGTACGGCAGGCTGGCACGAACGATCGCCTCAGGCATATCGACTTCGTGGTACCGGTCGCCGAAAATCAGATGATTCTTGTCATACTTGCGAACGAATTGATGCCCTTTGGCGTACAGCTGATTCGCAATCAGGACAAGGAAATCACTTTCATTGGAATCCGCATTGGCAGTTTTCCAATGACGCCACATTTTTCCACCGCTGGAATCGGGCGGTAGCGATTTGTAAAACTCGATCCAGCCTCCCCGGCGTTTGCGAGTCCAGATCGGGATGTCGGTCCAAAAGTAACCGATCAGCATTTTGTTATAGGATTGGGGTTGAACAATCTTGCGAACCGATTCTTCGATTTCGTCAAGAACATCGGAATCGAAAACGTCGCGATATCCGAACTGGGAATCAGGTTTCCAAACACAAACGGGGATCAAATTAATTCCCTTGGTGTATGGGTACCGATTCCACATCCATCGCGGTCCCTGGTAACAGCCGGCGTTAAAGCCCCACGATTTGATTTGTCGGATCACAGCGTCATGATCTTGGGACGACATGTTATGAAAATGGTTGAGCCCGATTGCCCGGTAGCCGTGTCCTTCGGGGGTAACAAGAAACTCTCGACCTTCAAATTCTTCGATTCTGAAAAAACCGGTCCCTTCGGATTTCAATTCTTTCAAGCCGCCGTACTGATCCAACTTGGATGCATCGTCCTGCCCCGCAGCTGTTCCACAAAACAGCAAAATTGAATTCAAAATAAGTAAAAGGTGTCGGAAGAATTTTAAAGAATACCGGGGCTCTTCGCAGAGGCCGCAACGAAAACCTAAAACTTGAAATTCCATCACAAACCAGACTACAAAACGACACTTTTGGCCAAATACAATCAACGCTCATGGTAACCGGTTCCATGATTAGCAGCAAAATGGCTGGTTGCTTAAAATTGCCCAAATGCGATGTCAGTCGAAAACCATTTGCTATTCTGTAACTCGTTTAGGACTCGCCTTGAATTAGGTTACCGGCTCGCGTCACTGAAATTCGATTTTTTGTGGGTTATTCACTAAGCAAGCCGGTAAATAAGTGTTTCGCGAGTACTTAACTTCAACGAGTGCTTGAAAGATTGGCTCGTATGCAACCGATGGAGCCCCGTTTCGTCCGTGCGAATGTAGCGCTGGATTCATCGAATGAATATCTACGAATCGGACAAGTTCAATAGAAACTCAGCTAGTGAAATCCAACGGGATTCAGAATGCTAAATTTTGATCAGCTTGGGATGCGATGGTAGAAAACTTGGAAGCTTTGAAAAAAATTCTCGTAGACAAATTCGGCTGGTCTGAATTTCGTCAGGGACAGTATGAAATTATCTCGCGGCTGTTGGACGGTAAGTCCTGTTTGGCAGTTTTTCCAACCGGGGGCGGTAAGTCATTATGTTACCAATTGCCGGCCTTGAATTTTGATGGTTTGACAGTCGTCGTGTCACCTTTGATCGCGTTGATGAAGGATCAAATTGATCAACTGAAACAACGAGGTGTGGAAGCGGTTCGGCTTGATTCGAGTTTGAGTTTTGACGAGTACCGGGATGCGATTCAGAAAGTCCGAGATGGAAGAGCGAAGCTGCTTTATGTGGCACCCGAAAGGTTCTTTAACGAAAGGTTTCGAGGAGAATTGCAGGGCATCAAGATTTCTTTATTTGCGATCGATGAAGCTCACTGTATCAGTCAATGGGGACACAATTTTCGCCCGGATTATCTAAAGCTTTTTCGGATCTCTCAGGAACTCGATGTCCAGCGGATTCTATGTTTGACAGCAACGGCGACTCCAGCGGTACAGCAGGATATTTGCCAAACCTTCAATATTGATCAGGAAGATGCGATTTGCACCGATTTCTTTCGTCCCAACCTTCACATTCGTTCTCAAATTGTGAGTGGTTCCGAGCGAGATCAATTGTTGGTTAGCCAAATCCAGCAGTCCCCCAGGGGCCCGACGATCGTTTACGTGACATTGCAAAAGACTGCAGAAAATGTGGCCGAAGTCTGCCGCAGTTTTGGACTGAATGCCAAGCATTATCACGCGGGTATGAATCCGGAACAACGATCTGAAATCCAGGACTGGTTTATGGGTTCGCAATGCGGCATCGTTGTCGCCACGATTGCGTTCGGGATGGGAATCGATAAGCAAGATATTCGATACGTTTATCATTACAATCCTCCCAAATCGATTGAAAACTTTGCCCAGGAAATTGGACGTGCCGGGCGGGATGGTGAGGTACGGTTTGTGAATCCATGTTGGTGCCAGAAGACAGGGTTGTGCTGGAAAATTTTGTGTTTGGCGACACCCCGTCGCTGCAGTCAATCCAGACGATGGTCAACGAACTGGAGAATCAGCCATCCGAGTTTTTTATAAGCCCAATCCGATTGGCAAATCAGTGTAATATTCGCAGCATCGTGATGAAGACATTGCTGACTTACATGGAACTTGACGGTTTCATCGAGTCGACATCTCCTCGATACGATAAATACCAGTTCATACCTCAAATCAAGGGCCAACAGTTAATTGAGATGTTCGAGGGTGAACGCCAAGTGTTCGTTCGGGAACTTTTGAAATGCAGCACGATGAAAAAGACTTGGGCTCATATCGACGTCGTTGACGCGATGAAAAAATTGCAGTGCGATCGTATGCGGATCGTGAAGGCACTTAATTATTTTTCGGAAAAGAGTTGGATTGAGTTAAAAGTAGCTGGATTGGTTCACGGATATCGAAAACGAAAGGCCTTCGGATCGACGGAAGAGCTTGCAGAACAGTATTTCAAGCGAGTGACGGATCGAGAAACGGCCGAAGTGAATCGGACTCGACAATTCTTTGAGTTTGTAAAAGCCAATCAATGCCAAGCCGCCTATCTTTCAGCTCACTTTGGTCAGCCTCTTGAAGAACCTTGCGGAAATTGTACGTTTTGTGTTGGGCAAGGGAATTTGGAAATTCCGGAGGCGGGGCAGGATCAGTTATCGGATCCAACTATTTTAGAAGTCCAGCAGCTTGTTAAATCTCATCCTGGAGCATTGACTGACATTCGATCGGTTGCAAGGTTTCTCTGTGGGATCACTTCTCCTGCCCTGACTCGGGCTAAACTTTCTAAACATTCCATGTTTGGAACCTGCGAGTCCATTCCATTTGATTCCCTATTGCGACAATTAGCGTCCGAGGTCCAATTTGAGACTGAACCACCATTTTAAGTCATTCATTATCTTTCCAAAGAAATCAGTTCTTTGATTTGGGAAATGCTCCCAAACTTTAAATCTGCGATTTTTTCAATCATTGAATTGACAGATGCTTCATAAATGTCGACCTTCGCTGACTCTGAATCCGGTTCCAATCCAAAGTCTTCCCATTCGAGTAACTTTTCTTCCTCATGTGTTTCCGTCAAAAGTGGAATCACTGGAAGTTTGCAGGCAAGTATTTTCCACTCCAACCGTTTAGGAGCATTTTGCAAGACTTGGTTTGTTAGCTGGTTGTCGTCCAGTTCCAAGTTGATCAGTGCTCTCGCTGATTCAAAGATGCTATCGAACGCATTAAACCGTATTGAAATTTCCAGCACGAATGCGTTATCCAAATCTTCATCCAATTCGAAGGCGTCCTCCGATTCTAAAGGGAGTGAAAATAAGTGGTAATTGATGAAATAGCTTTCACGAGTAACGAATTCGATCTGTGATGGCCCTCCTATTCCAAAGCAGGATTCGGATGCTAACACGGAATTCTGAACCGTAATGACTTGGTCCGGCATTGGATAAATCGTGAACAGTGTTTCCGGAGAAGTGAAAATCGAGGATTCAATGATCAGCTTCGAATCTGCGATTTCAAAACCGGTCCCTTCCGTTTTGGAGACAAAGAAAACATCATCGAACTGCAACATTCCTGATGAGCAGGTAACAACCGCTTCTTCGGATCTCGCCTCAGACAAATCGTGAATGTTCACACTTCGGAACGTGACATGACAGTTTTCAAAAGTCAACATCGGTTCGTCTTCAAAACTGTCCACAACGATTTTTGCGTGATCGTCAGGATCACTTTCGATCAGGATGTCTCGCGATTCGATGTGAATATTTTCAGAAATTCGATAGGTTTTGCCGGGTTCCAAATAGATGACCTCATTTGCGTCCTCCTCAAGTGCAACGATCAGTTGCTGGCTTGTTTCCACAGCAATCGTTTGAGTTTCTGCTGACTTTTGCAATCTGTTTTGTTCTTCGTCAATACCGTTTTCAAGATCCTGCGCTCCTAATTCCTCGTTCGCATTTCGATTTGCCTGCTCACTGGCTTGGCGTGTCAGTTCTGATGAAGCCGTTGTGCCGGCAAGCTCTCGTGTCATTTTTTGCGCGGGCCAATTTAGAATGACAATCCAAGCTAAGACGCAGGCAACCAATGCAACGATTGTTGGCATTGCAATACGCTGCCAATAAAAACTGTTGTGAATTTTTGAATTGCTAGACGTGACTGACTTTTGCGATTGGGATGCTTTCTGGATCGCAATCAGTAATTCGTCGGCAGACCGATACCGGTCAGCAGGGTTCTTTTGCGTCAAACGCTGAACAATCGATGCCAGTTCGGCGGGAATATCTTTGCGGCTTGAATCAATACGAGGAAGTTGCCGATTGCAAACCGAATCAAGGGTTGCGACGAGTGTATCTTTTGAAAACGGAAGCTCGCCAGTGCAAATCAGAAACAAAACACTCCCGAGACTGAACAAATCACTTCTGGCATCAACGGGTTTCGATTGGACCTGTTCTGGTGAAATAAAATCTGGTGTTCCTACGAGAAAACCAGTTTGCGTGAAGGATGGATCGTTGAGTGTTGATGCTAAACCAAAGTCAGCAATCTTGATGCGTCTCGAATTACGATCGACCATGATGTTTGACGGTTTGATATCGCGATGGATAATTCCTTGCCGGTGTGCGGCATGAAGCCCAAGTGCTGTCTGTCTGGCAATCTTGAGGATTTCATCGATAGATAGCTTTTCAGATTTCTTGAAAAGCTCATCAAGCGATTTCCCTAACACGAGTTCCATCACAAGGTACGGTAAGCCATGGACCTGATCGACACCGTGAACAGTAATGACATTGATGTGGTTGATCTTTGCCGCCGAACGAGCTTCTCTGAGAAAACGCTCCGATGCATTTGGATCTGCAAGTAAGCTAGGTGACATCAGTTTAATCGCCACTTCGCGTTGAAGCTTGTTATCGAAAGCTTCAAAAACCAATCCCATACCACCGCGTCCGATGAACCGGACCAATTCGAATTCAGCAATCTTTCCTAGGTGTTTATCGCTTTCACCTAGCCATGGAGCGACATCTGCGAACCCAGAATTGAGATTCGACTTACTTGGTGGATTGGACCGAATTTTTAACAGTTTTCGCTGGATGAGATCTTTGTCCGAATTGTTAATCTTTTTTAGCGGCTCACTGCTGAATATTGGATCTGTTTGAGTAAGTGCCTGAAATTCACCCATACTCTCGAGGGTTTCTTTGCAAATGTCGCAATGATCAAGGTGACGAGCCAATTTGGATTCTTGTTCCTGCGTCACGTTTCCGTCAATGAGTTTTTCCAGCCATTTTCTTGACGGACATTTATTTTTGTCAGTCATGTCGAAGTTGACTCCAGCGATTGATCAATTGAAGCAACCTTTTCTTTGAGCCGTTTGGTTACCCTCGATTTCGCAATATAAACCGCGCCCACTGATATGTTTAACTTGTCAGCCACTTCATCCGCTGGTCGGTGTTCTAAAGCTGTCAGTGTGAACGCTGACCATGTCGACTTGGAAAACTGATCCTGAATTTGCTCTATTGCCCAATTCAGAAGGTATTGCCGGTATTCGTTTTCCCAAACAGCTTCGTCGTCCATTACAGGAGTTTGCTCTATCATCCGAGCCATGACAGAATCGCCGCTGCCGATCGGTTGCTTGGTCTGTTGTTTCCATTGTTTCGAAATGCACTGGCTGGCGATCAGATAAAGCCACGATCGAAAGCGCCCCAGATTCGGATCATAGTCAAACTTGGAAATACTCTGCGAGACTCTTTGTAGAGCTTCCTGCATGACGTCGGCGGCATCGGCTTCCTGGAGACCTTTCTTTTTTGCAAAACGAAAAAGCAGTGGGCCATAGAGATCGACGAATTGAACCCACGCTTCTGTGTCACTGTTATCCTTGATTCGGACAAGTAGGCTATGTCGTGTGGGTAGAGTCATATTTTTTGAGGCTTGCCCAGTGAAAATCTCAAGGTCACGTTAAAAAATACGGTAATTTGGGACTTTCGCTTTTATAAAAATCACAAATTTCCTGAAAGATTGCATTCCGTTGAGCCCTACTTGTTGGTGGGAAAACAACTCCTACAGTCTAAACTTAATCTAGCTTGGGAACGAATCGGGATCTGGACTAGTTATGCGATCATCCGCGAACAAGACAACTCAAAAGCCGAGTGGTTTGGAGGCCTGTGGGTCGGGGAATGAACTCTTCGAATTGGTTGACACAACAAAGCGGAATCGCATTTGGAATTGGGAAAATCGGTGCGAAATGAATGTTTCGCTCACTCTTTGTGCCGTGATATGGATCTGTTCCTTGATCTTCGCGTTACCTGTTCAGGCTGAAGAAAGAGTCCAAAAATCCGGGGTAGCGCTTTTCAAACAGTTTTGCTTCGATTGTCATTCCGGCGGCTCATCCGAGGCTGGAAATGACATTGAGAATTTGTTTCTAGCAAAGCCAATTGTCAAAAACAGGAAGTCATGGAATCGTATCAAACAGTTGATCGAATACGAAACCATGCCGCCTTCCGACTATGATCAGCCCAGTTCTTATGAGCGAAAATTAATGCTCGAATGGATTCAGGATAACGTCGACCAATTCGATTATTCGACCGTCAAGCACCCAGGTTGGGAGCCAGTACGCCGAATGACTCATTTGGAATACAACAACACGATTCGCGACTTGCTTGGCGTCAAAATGAATCTGGTTGAAAAGTTTCCACGCGAATTGGTAGGTAACACCGGTTTTGAAAATTCTGCCAACACGCTATTCCTGCAACCAGCTTTGATGGAGCGATATATTGCTGCGGCCGAAAGGGCCACAACCGCGGCAAACATCTTTGAATCGTCTGACACCCATCAATTTAATAATGCATTACAGCAGTTTTTACGTCGATCGTACCGCAGGCCAATCGGAAAAACAGAATTCGAATTCTATCTAGAGAATCTTTCAAAATTGAAACGGCAAGGGGCTGGCGATGCCGAAGCAATCAAGGGAATTATGGCAGGGGTACTGATCTCTCCAGACTTTCTGCTGCGTGTTGAATCAAATTCCGATCAATCAGGCAAAATCAGCGAGCACGAACTGGCCACACGATTGTCCTATTTTCTGTGGGCGTCGATGCCAGACGACGAATTGTTGAAACTCGCCGACGATGGCAGGCTAAGCGAGCCCACTGTGCTTAGACAACAGGTACAACGCATGTTAGGTGACCGCAAGTCGGCAGGCTTTGTAGAGTCTTTCGTTGGTCAGTGGCTGTCGACGCGATTGGTGGGCAAAGAGATTCGTTTGGACCCAATCGACAACGCGTGGTGTACTGATTCGCTCATGCAGTCGATGCGAATCGAAACGCTGATGTTCGTTGCTGCGATCATCAAAGAAAACCGCCCGATCACAGACTTGATTGATGCCGATTTTACTTATGTCAACGAAGAATTGGCCAAAACGCTCTATGGTTTTCAATCCATCCGCGGCAACAGGATGCGTCGCATCCAACTCAAAGGAAGAGGTCGTCGGGGAATTCTCGGTCATGCGTCGGTTTTGGCGGTAACTTCCAATCACGACGAAACCAGCCCAATCAAACGTGGGGCTTATGTGCTTGATCGGATTCTTGGGACGCCTCCACCCCCACCCCCACCCGACGTAGGTGAGTTGGATGAAGAACTGATAGAAAACGATCGCCTGTCGTTGGCACAGAAGTTACGACGTCATGCGGCAGACAAAAAATGTGCGAGCTGTCACAACACGATCGACCCTATCGGGATCGCATTGGAAAAGTTTGGAGCCTACGGACGAACGCGAAAATGGGCCGCAAGCACAGCAACTTTAGCCGACGGTTATGAACTTCGAGGTGCCGAAGATCTTCGTGAGTATCTTTTAACCCAACGTCGCAGTGATTTCGTTCGAAACTTTGTCGTTCGCGTGATGGAATATGCCCTTGGACGAGAAACCGAATACTTCGATGAACCCGCAATTCGAAAGATCATTGCTGAAGCGAATGAAAACGACTTAAAAATTCAGTCAATCGTTCATAGCGTCGTTACTAGCTATCCATTCCAGTATCGAAAAGAGAATCCAAAATGAGACATCGATTAATCAATCGAAGAGCCATGCTGCTGAGTGCAGGCGCGAGTCTTTCTTTACCAATGCTGGACATCTTTTCAACAAAGTCAGCGTTCGCAGACTCAGTTGTTGCCGATTCAACCAAGCGGCTTGTCTATCTCTATTTTCCTAACGGCGCTCCCGAAGGCACCTGGTCTCCAAAGAAAGTTACTCGCCATGGAAAGTTGTTGGAACTGAATCCATGGATGAGTCCACTCGAACCGTTCAAAGATGACCTTATCATTCCTCGCGGATTATGGATGCCCGAAGGCGATGGCCATCACGCGGGTCCTCCCAACTGGTTGACCGGAAGAGGCTTTGATGATGATCGACAACGGACTGGAAACCTTTCAGTCGATCAGGTTGCGGCAGAACATTTGGGGCGGGAGACACTTTTGCCGTCGCTCGAACTTTCACTCAAAGGTGAGGGATTCTTTTCCAATTCACTTCCGCGAAATTCAATTTCGTGGAGTAAGAGCCATACGCCCTTGCCTCGTGAGACCGAACCGCAAGCTGTTTTCGATCGCATGTTTCGTCCGCCAGGTGGGGGTGCTACCAATCAGACGGTGCTCGATGGCGTTCTTAGTCAGGCGAGACGACTGCGAAAACAGCTTGGTCGCGCGGACCAACGAAGAGTCGATGAGTATTTCGAATCAATTCGCGCTTTGGAAAAGCGAATTGAGTTTTCAAAAAAACAGTCCAGTGCACTTTCTACCGATAAAGCGCTAACGGATTCTCTAATCCGACCTGTCGCTGGTATTCCTTCCAGCCACGAAGAATACGTTCGACAGATGTTGGATCTGTTGGTTTTGGCTTTACAGACCGATGCAACTCGCGTCATTACCTTCATGCTTGATCATGGCCAGTCAAACCGGTATTTCAACTTCATCCCAGGGGTCCGAGGAACATGGCATGCGTTGTCGCACTATAGTGATGCATCGGGTAGAACGGATGACGACGACGGTAAAACGCGTTGGCGGTCGGTTAAGGAAAAACGTTCCATGTATGCCGAAGTCAATCGTTGGCACCATGCTCAGTTTGCTTATCTGTTGGGCCGCCTTAAATCGATCCGTGAACCTGACGGTCGCACATTGCTCGACAACTGTTCCATCGTTTATGGAAGTAGTCTTGGCGATGGTGACGAACATGGGAACCGAGACTTGCCAACCATCATTGCCGGCGGTGCAGGCGGTAACATTCGAACAGGCCGACAGTTAAAGTTGAAAAGACAAACTATGTCCAGTTTGCATCTTTCGATGTTACAAAAGTTGGGAATCGAATTGGATCAATTCGGTGCCAGTCGCAGGACATATTCAGGCTTATAGTTTTTGAGCACGCAAAATCGAATTGCCATGCTGACATACAAACCTTCCGTTCAACAAAGTCGATGGCGATCTGCCAAGGTTGATCCGCAGGATCCGATTTCATAACAAACGATTGAATATTCAATCGAAAATTCATTTACAACGAAGTTTCAGTCGACTTTGATCATTTCGATTCCTCGGACCCGACCCGCATCGATTCGAATTTTGGCCACCTTTTGGCTTTTTCTTTCGAAAGTGAATGTTGCACCATTGGTTTGAAATTGGTCTTTACCGCTTCTTAGCAACAATCAGCGTGCATTGTGTCCGATTTTTACCTGAAGAATCCCGTCTTTCACAAAAAGTTTATAAATGACGTTTAGTTCTTCGCTGAAATAGTCGCCTTCATAATCGTTTAGATTTGCCCTTTTGGTTGGTTTGTCGATCTGCCCTTTGTCTTTTCCACGACTGGCTGATTTCGTTTGGGGTTTTGCTGATTTGCTGTTCTGATCCTTTTTTGACCTAGATTGAACGTCGGGGGTTTACCGCTAAGAAAGACTCGGCCAGTACGATATCGGCAACCTGTTTTGCTTTTTTGCCAGCGTTCACGTTGTCGACATTGGCCAGAATGGTGATTGAGGTATTCCCGATTTCTTGCTTTGAGCTAGGCCGGAGATCCAATGAGGTCC
>JBCCSJ010000033.1:0-28512 GCA_039200505.1 Planctomycetota bacterium
GAACTAACAAATGTAAATTCTTCGACACGAATTTGGCCTGACGGATCACGCCCAAACATTGGCCCAAAGAACACCCAATCCCCGGCTTGCAAGTCGATATCCTACAACTTTACTGCGCGAGCAACTCTCAATGCAGGTGCCGGATTATCGACAATCGCGAGAAACGCCTCGAGCGGTAGCAGTGGCAAAAATGCCAATTCTTCATCACTAAATTCGGAAATAAATCCCGGCAAAAGCTCGATTACTTTTGAGATAAATTTTTTGTTATTTTGCTTGCAAATCGACAGCGTTGACTCGCGAATTTCGGTAGCGATACGATCTAAGTCCTCTTTTGCCAAACCCAAAGATTCACGTTGTTTCGTTTGAAACGAAATGAAACCCTCGTTTTAAACGACGGTTCTGGTTGGAACGTTTTTTAAACGGCCCATTTGTTCTGGGCTCAAACTTTTTCTGACTGCATTTTCAAAATCGGATATCTCTTGTTCGAACATGTCAATCGAAGCTGCATTTCCGCTTACCCGTATTGCCTGGCAATTTTAGCCAACTCGATTTAAGTCGGATCGCCGATCAACACAGCACCACCCAAATCGGAAATGCCATAAGAAGCCTGCTAAAAAAGCCAAGCCCTACGCTCGGTGAACTGATCAACGACAATCCGGAAGATCGAGCATCTTGAGAAGCAGTTGATCAATCGAAACGAGGTGATCACCGAATTGATGAAGGAAAATGCTTGTGCTTTATGAAGCTCCCGGAAAAAAAGAAAATGGGAACCTCTCAAAGGACGTTGGGGTAGGTACGGTTCGCTGGAGTTGGATTGGATTACGTAAGTCACAAGAAGCGCGTCAGCTTCGTCGCCAAAAGCTTCAACGGCAAGTTGCCATACTTTGAAGTTGGCTGTGCTGGGTTCTTCATGCAGAAAACCAGATTCAAGAAATTTCATTTCCATCAGAAGCAGCATACTACAAAAATTAGATGACAAACAAATTGAAAAATTAAGTGGGCTCGTGCGAAGACCTATTGATGAAGGTTTTTTCAAGAATGCCGATTTGCAATTCTTATGGGAACTTACCACTCCGCAAAACGCATCTTCTGCAAAGAAAGATCCATAGTGGATGACATGTTCACTCGCAATCCGCGACAAAAAGTCTTACTTTGCGATACCGGTTACGCCCCACTTACTCTTATCGAGTCAAGAAGAACGTGATTAACATGCAGGCCCACACAACATCAAGAAAATGCCAATAGCTGGCGCAGTGATCTACCGCCCAGTGACGTTCGTGATCGTATTTTTCACGGTAGGCCTGTCGAATCACGAATCCCAAATAAATCAGTCCCCCGACCACGTGCAGCGCATGAATAAACGATAGCGTAAACGACATTCCGTAGACCTTAGTCGAACCGTCGGTCTTACTGAAATGTTCCGTCAACAATTCGTTGAGCCCAAAGGCCTGGATCGCACAAAATACGGTTGCAAAAACCATCGACCAGACCAGCCACTTTCGGAACTCGGCCTGTTTTTCGCGTCGAACCATCCAACAAGCTTTTTGCAAAAACAGGCTGACAAAAATGAGCGCCACACTGCTGATCCAGAACGTTGCGGGCAACTCGAGTGGTTTATAAAGCTCGGGTCCCTGTGTCAAAATGGAACCAGGAACGGCCTCTTCGATCGGTCGAAAAGCTTGATCGCGGATGACCAGATAGGTGATGAGACTGGCGATAAAAAAGATGCCCAACGACGCCAAGAACAGGTAAAACACCAGTTTGGCCTGGTAGAGATCCCGGCGGGCGGGGACGAGGCTCATCGACTGTTTTAACATAATTGTTTTCAGGTCGTTGGAGTGTCAATCACTACGAGTTAGGGTGCGGGCGTAGCAGGAGCGGCTGATTCTTCAGGTGCCCGTGGAAAAATGTCGATGCTTTCCTGGTAATGGCCGGTGTCCATTAGCGTCATAGCGATAAACAACCCGACAAAAAGCACGGACGATAAAAAAGCAAGCACGTTGAAAGCTTTGTCCCACCACATGTGCATAAAAAAGGCACAAACAAAAAAAGCCTTCATCGTTGCGATGATCATGGCGATTGGAAAATTAAACGCGGGCGGCACACCCATCGGTTTGGCCATTGCAGATGTGACCACCGTCATGATGGTTAAAAAAATCAGCCCAAAAAACACACCGAACAGAAGTTGGGTTGAAACGGGATGGCAAAACTTTGGCAAGTCGTCGTGATGGTCAGCCATAATCAATCGCCTTTAAAACTCTGCTTTCGCAATCAAATGAGTAACAGTCGTGGTGAAATAGGCAGCAGTTCCGTTTCACTCAAACTGAACGTCTGTATCTAGTCAATCAAATACAACAGCGGGAACAAATAGATCCAAATTAAATCCACCAGGTGCCAGTAAAGTCCCACATAATCCACCGGGCCAAAGTAATCGCTTCTCCAGTGATTTTCGAGCGACCTCCAATAAAGCCAGCCAAGTGCTATGACACCTGCAATGATATGAATCGCGTGCAACCCAGTCATGCAGTAGTAAATACTAAAGAAAATACCAATATCTCGATCGAACTTGGGCGGATCTTTGTGTTCAGCATGTCCATGATCGTCATGCCCATCATGACCCATGCCACCTTCTTCATGTGCATGCTCGGTGTCCTCATGGTCACCTTCGTGGTCACCACCTTTGTGATCCACGGATTCATGATCGCCCTCGTGATGTTCTTTGCCACCCGATTCATGATCGTGATCTGATTGAGAGTCTTTCTCCTGCGTCATCGCATAAAGTGCGATCGGCTGTGGAGTTGCCCCTGAGCCAGCGTGCTTAGATGATTCACCGATTCCGGCAGCCATAAATACCACGCCCAGTGCGACACCGATAAAGTAGCCGAAAACGGTGAGCGACATCCCACCCATGAATTTGCTCTTGTTCGGATTCTCGCTGGTTTTCAAGACGAACATCGCGGCGATACAACCGATCAACAGGATGGCTGGAATCACACATAGGTAAACAAGATAGTCAGAAAGACCGGGTACCAAAGTCTGTTCGGGATGTTCGTAAGTGAAATCGAACGCACTACGAACCAGAATTCCCATGTCCCATTTATGACTGTACTCAACCGCCTTGACCCCCAAGAACATGGTCGCACAAACCATTGTGATCAAAACGTAAATTGAACAATGTTTGTTTCGACCTAGCTGAGCCGCACGAACGGCCAAGGCCATCGTCAGACTGCTGAACAATAATACGATCGTGTTCATTCCACCCAGATACTTATTCAAGTACACATGGGCCTGTTCAAAAATTTCAGGATGATGATTTCGGTACAGGGTGTAAGCGACGAAAAGACCACTAAAAAACAGCACCTCAGTAATTAAAAACAACCAGATCCCCAATTTTCCAGAATCAAATTGTTGTTCCGGCCCTTCGAAGTGATGGGCGATAAACTCACCATGATCGTGATGATCATCGTGGGCGTGAGTGGGATCGACAACGGCCATTTCCGGCTCCGGTTCGTTTTGCTTTGTGGATGGTGTCCAATCGTTTGGACGTTTTTTCAACTACAGTCTCTTTTTATAACGAAACAAAGCGACGGACATAGCCGTCGCCTGATGTTTCGTATTGTTCGCCATGTTTAATGGTGAACCGGTTCCTTCCTTGGTGGAACCTTTTCGGGATCTGCAAATTCTCTTGGAATATAGGTTTGAACATCTTCATCGAATACCATCGAGTCAAAATCGTAGGGATCGACTAAGACCGGTGTGTGAACAAAGTTGTGGAAATCGGGAGGCGAACTTGTTTGCCATTCCAGCGACGCTGCCCGGAATGGGTTGGCTCCACATCGCTTTCCCCAAATTGCAGAGTAGACCAATACTCCTGCCGAGAACACGATCCCAATCCCGAGGATCATCGCGCCGATTGTCGACAGCTGGTGGAAAATTTCAAATTCTGGGTCGTAGGTCGAGTAACGTCGAGGCATTCCTCGAGCACCCATGACGAACTGTGGGAAAAAGGTCAGGTTGAATCCTGAGAACACGGCGAAACATCCAACTCGCCCCAGGAAGTCGTTGTACATCCGACCCCAAATCTTTGGCCACCAGTGGAACACACCACCTAACAGAGCAGTCAATGTTCCACCCACCATGACAAAGTGGAAGTGAGCGACCACGAAATAAGTGTCGTGCAAGTGAATGTCTGTCGAAAGGGCTCCTAGAAACAATCCGGTGAGCCCCCCGATGCCGAACAGGAAGATAAACGAAAGGGCGTAGCACATCGGTGTGTTTAGCAGAATCGAACCTTTGTACAACGTCGCCAACCAGTTAAACACCTTCACCGCTGACGGAATCGCAACCGTAAAGGTAATGGCACTGAAAATCAGAGTCACTACGATCGACTGGCCGCTGGTGAACATGTGGTGCCCCCAGACGAGGAAGCCGAGCAGAGCAATTGCGACGCTAGAAAATGCAATGAAAGAGTAGCCAAAAATTCGTTTCTGACTGTAAACCGAAATCAATTCACTGATGACGCCCATCGCCGGGAGAATCATGATGTAAACAGCTGGGTGCGAATAGAACCAGAAAAAGTGCTGGAACAAAACGGGGTCACCACCATACTTTGGATCAAAGATACCGATGTGCATGGTTTTTTCAGCGATTAGCAACAGTAGCGTGATTCCCAAAACGGGCGTCGCTAATACTTGAATAATCGAAGTCGCGTAAAGAGACCATAAGAAGAGCGGCAATTTAAACCAACCCTGTCCTTTTAACCGCATCGTATTGACGGTGACCAGAAAATTCAGTCCTGTAAAGATTGAACTGAACCCCAAGATGAAAGCGCCGAACGTCGCGTAGATGACTCCGGTTTGAGTCTCAATACTATAAGGTGTGTAAAAGGTCCAACCGGTATCCAGACCCTTACCTGTCAAGATAGCTAACAAAAGACAACTGGTTCCAATCACCCACAGGTAAAAACTTGCCAGATTCATTCTTGGGAACGCAACATCTTTGGCTCCTAACATAATCGGCAAAACGATGTTTCCAAGTGCTCCCGGAATTGATGGAATGATGAAGGAAAATACCATCACCGCACCATGAAGCGTAAACATCTGGTTGTAGGCCGCATCGGACAGAAACCCACCATCAAAAAAGTAGAGGTGAGCTCGCAGGACCAATGCGAAAATACCCGCCAGGATCAGTGCCGCGGTGACGCCGATCAAATACATGATCCCGATCCGCTTATGATCCAGCGTGAAAGCCCACGATTTCCAACCCTTTGCGTGATTAAGAAAATTCACGTCGGGTGTCTGAAAAATCTTGTTCTTGTCGGTAGTAAGTGGTGCCATTTTCTCTAACCTAAAAAAGCCGGTTAAGCTCGTAACCTAATTGTATTAAAAATTCGGGTTTGGCCAAAATCTATTCGGCAATCCCTTCCTTCAGTTCACGGATAAACGCGATTAACGCATCGATATCTTTACCCGGAGCCTCGTCGAGAATACCTTTGAAAGAATTCATTTTCGACACTGGCCCATATCCCGCTACGATGTCTTGGTCGGGATAAAGGATCGATCTTTTGATGTAGTTTTCATCCACGTCGATCTGTTTGCCACCCATAAGATTCTCTTTTTCGCCCCAAATCAAGTTCAGTGCAGGGCCCGTGGCGGCCTGTCCATCAATTTTGTGGCATCCGGCACAGTGAATATTATAAAGCCGTCTTCCGTTTTCAGCCGGCGAGTGATCAGCTGGAATCCATTCGGTTTCAGCTTTTCGATCCGCATCTTTCAAATGAACGATCGCGGCAGTTCGCATCTTGGAGTGACCATCACCGCAATACTCGTTACAGGAAAGGCGGTAAACTCCCTGCTTGGTCGGCTTGAAGTAAGCGTAAGTATAACGGCCCGGAACCACGTCAACTTTTTGTCGAAAGGCGGGGACAAACATCGAGTGCAAAACATCCTTGGATTGCATCACCAACTTGGTTGGACGATCCATAACTAGGTGCAACTCCGACGACACATCACCATCGGGATAGGTAAACTGCCAACCGTACTTATACGCCGTAACCTGGATCTCTTCAGCATCGTCTCGGGGGACACGCATTTTGAACCACGTGTTCGCTCCATAGTAAAACATCCAGACCAGGATCAAGCTTGGAATGACCGACCACAAAATTTCAATCGCTGTGTTATGAGATGTTGACGGTTGTGGATCAATCACACCGTCAATTCGCCGATACTTATAGCAAAAGTAAAACATGACTCCGACAATCCCGATAAAGAAGATCAACGAAATCCAGAAAATTGCCATAAACAAAAAGTCGACTTCTCCAGCAAAAGATGATGCTTGCTCGGGAAACCAATATTCGGCCACGAAGGGATTGGAAGTCGAATTCTCTGGGCGGGCCAAAGCCGATTCGGGAGTCTGGGTGTCAGCCAATTGCTGGTTCTCCAGCCGCTCTCGGACGGTCTGTTCAACCTGTTGTGCCAGAAGTAATGGGAATTGCCAATTCATGGTTTTGTTAAACTGAAATAAAATTGTTGAATGTTATTTTCGATTGGAGTTGGGCCAGCCAACCACAATCAAGTTGGGTTAGTTACAGGAATACTTTCATTTGCTTGATCGCTCTGGCCTCCCTTGCGGAAAAACCAATAAGGGACCAATGTAAATAATAGGACTGCGATCGTGATCAAACCACCAATTCGCATGACTGCCATGGCCTGAAAACTATACATCCCAGTCGACTCATCAAACAAATAACAGCCGATACCATAACTTAGAATATTGATCGGAGATCCAATTTTGCCTTCCGCGGTTTCGATCAACGCCAAATTGATCGTTTTAGGATCGTAGTCCAACCCGTGTATGTACCTTACGATCTTCCCTTTCGGAGAGATCAGAATGAAAACGGGCGGATGAGAATAAAATTTACGGTCAGCAATGTATTTAAACCGGAAACCGACAATATCGGCCATCAGCTGAATGTTTTTGCGTTCACCGACTAGAAAGTGAAACCCTTCTTCGTCACCGCGATCCCCGTACAAGGTCAAGTATTTTTGTTTGGTTTCTCGAGCCCGAGACGTTTGCTCGTTAGGGTCCATGCTGATTGAAACGACTTGAAAATCATCACCGACGGCAAGTCCATATTTATCGGCTACTTCACGCAGTGCCAACGTCATATTCTGCAACTGAACGCTGCACAGTTTGGGGCAGTTCGAATAATTGAACGACAGTATGACCGGTTGGCCATATTTCAGCATGTCGCCAATTTTGACGTAACGATTCATTTCATCGTTAAAAGGGATGTCCAATTCGATGAACTCGCCCGTGTAGGAATCGACGCCGATTTCTTCGGCTACTTCCGGAGTTTCATTCTGACCGTAAAGATTGACCCCCGAAATCTCTGCTGGTTCCTGACCGATCACGCAAAGATTGACTGCTGTGACCGTCAAGATAACGACACAGGCTAGTAATTTCTGGATGATCGAATGTTGGTTCATAACAAATATTTCGTCGTTGTCTCTGGATCTAGCCGCCGTATCGGGCGATGACTTTGTCGATCGCGTCGTCGATGGGAACGATTCCTTCCCCTCCCTGCAGAGTATCCTTTTGACGCTGGACTTCGGCTACGGAGGCAGTGTTCTCAACTTCCGCGGAACGTGTTCGGATAAAGCTGTTTTGCCAGTGGTAGCAAAGCCCCTGAATAAACATGATCGAAATCAGCGTAGCGACGGCGCTGATGGCTCCAACCAAGATAATAACCGGTACGTTAATGTCGTCATAACTTGGTGCATCACCATGTCCATGGGCTTCACTTGAATGGGATTCGGCCATTTTTGGTTGCCTTTTTGATTGAATTCTTTGGACAGTTGGGATTGATAAAAACGTTAATGGACTTCGTGATTGAGCGCTTCGCCGAGCCTTGGATCCTTGAGTGCAATCAGCGGCTTGTTGCGTGTCACCAGATTGAATAGAGCCAAGTAAATTCCCAACATTCCAATCAGACAACAGACATCAATCAGAATCCCTGTACCTGCCAGCGTGAACGTTTTGGCATCGGGATTTACCTCCGGCATGACCAACCAATAGTGATCGAACCAGTGCATGACCAGGATCACAATTCCGGAAATCGTTAGCATCAATTTGTTTCTTCGGAGGCCTCGGCCCATCAACAAAAAGAAAGGCACAAACAGGTGGCCGATAATCAGCAAGATACCCATTTGGAACCAACCTTCCTGACCGCGAACCCGGTACCAAAACGTCTCTTCCGGAATGTTGGCATACCAGATCAGAAGGAATTGGCTGAATGCAATGTATCCCCAAAAAATGGTCATGCCCTGCATCATTTTTCCCAGGTCATGGTAATGCTCGTCGGTAATTTCGTCCGTCACTCTTCCTGATCGTTGCAGCCAAAATCCGGTCAACATGATGGTCGTCAACGCACTCAAAAACGCCCCTGCAAAAAAGTAGACCGGGAACATTGTGCTAAAGAACAATGGCGACAGCGACATTTCAAAATCGAAAGAAGAAAACACAATCGAAGCCGCAAACAAGATCAGGATTGGGGCCGATCGAGACTGCATTTTGGTGGTCAACGATTTGTCACCCGAGACATCCTGTTTCAGTGAATTACCAAGGAAGAACCACGCCATCGCAGTCCATAAGGCGAAATACAGGACAACTCGAATAGCAAAAAAGGTGCTATTCAAATAAGCCCCTTTGAGCTGTTCAATCGGCGGAAGGCGATCGGGCGAAACACCAGTGGCCCCGTGAATCGACCAGCCCGGCGTTGTCCAAATATATAAGTATTCCTGCTTTAAAATGACTGTGACCAGGATCGGCAAAGCCAGCAAAAACATCGGTGCCAAACACATCGCAAACAGCTCGGCGATTCTTCGAATCGTTGCGTTCCAGCCCGCTCGAGTCAGGTGCGAAATGATGATGAAAAACAGACAACCGAGTGATACCGACAGGATATAGCAAAAGTTGACCAGGTAGATATGCATGAACCTCCGAATCCCCTCAGCCGAACCCGCCGAAAGGGTCGCTGCCAAGCCGATACCAACCGCGCCGATAATCAGCGCGATAGGAATGGTCCGAATGTGGCTCTGTTGAAGAGTCACAATTGGGGAGGTAATTTTTGCTGGCTTTACTTCGTGCATGTCAGTTCAACCTGAGGGTCGGTTTGGAAATCAATCCCAATCGAGGTATCGTCGGTGGTAGTTATGGTTTTGGTTCAGTGATATCTTTGGCGTCAGTCTCTGAGGAAGAAGATTTTTCATCGGACCCAGATTCAGAAGATGAATTACCGCTTTCGGATTTCGGAGCGCCCTTTGGTTCCTGGACCGATTCGTCTTCTTCACCACTGGTCGCTTCCTCGCCAGCTGATTCATCATCTTCAGACGCCACCGCTCCACCGGGTGCCACGATTCCTGTTTCCTGCAATGCCTTGACGTAAGCTACAATCGCCCAGCGATCCTCGGCAGGAATTTGATCCTTGTAGGGGCCCATCGTGCTGCGACCATAACTGATCGTTTCAAAGATTCGGCCGATCGGATTCTTCTCGGGATTCTTCACCACCACGTCATGCAATGACTTGGCGGATGTCCACTGAGCCTTTCCACCGGACAAGCTGAGTGCAACCGCCCTCTGGTTGACCAAGCCGTCTCCATTGCCCGAGTAACCGTGACAGGCAGCACAATAAATGTTGAAACGTTGTTGACCCCGCCGTACAAAATCGGCGTCAACCGTGATCCCTTCGGGGAATTCAGAAACGTATTTACTCAAATCTTCCGTAGGTGCCGCAGGCGGATCTCCTGCTTGATCTTGATCACCCTCTTGCTGCTGAACCAAAAGACTGGTTCGAACAGATTCTTGGCCGGTAACCACCGCAACACCAGGTTGATAATCCTTTTTGATTCCTTGGTACATTTCTGTGTCAGCATGCAATTCGCCCCAAATGACCGAACCTTCCACTGGCTTCCGCATTGAACGATTGTCGAGGAACAACAAATTGCTTTCTCCGCCCAAGCCGATATTTGGACCGACAGTTTGTGTTTTAAATTTGTCTTGCCAATCCATGTCGGGCATAAAGTGCAATCTGGGTGCCCGGTTGGTCATCCCCATCGCCCTGAAAATCATGACGGGGGGAACCATCAACAAAATGGCACCCAATAAAAACGCCAGCCGAATCCAACTGGGCATTTTATTATCCGTCAAATCTTGCCGACATTCCTCGACGGCAACCGCACCCCACTGATTCAATTTGGCTTCGGTGTCGGCGTAGACAAATTGATTGTCACTCGCCTCAATCATCAAAAAGAATTTGTCGTCGGTAACCCGTTTGAACCGAGAAACTCTATGGATTGGATTTGATAGTCGAGGAAGCCCGTTCAAAAACCACATACCCAAGAATGTTGCAAAGGCACTCGATAGAACGATCACTTCGAAAGTGACCGGAATGTTTGCCGAAAGACTGAAATATGGCTTACCTGAAATCTTGAATGCGTATCCAGGAAAAACGGGCGACTCATCGGTTGAAATGCCCGCGATACTTCCACCATTGGTATAAAACTGCATCCCCAGCCCAACTAAGCAGGCTCCCAAGGCAACGCCCAGGACGATAAACGGAAGAATCGATCGTTTGATCCCGATCGCCGGATCGATTCCGTGGACCGGAAATGGCGAGTAAGCATCAAACTTCTTGAAGCCCGCCGTACGAGCTTCGTTACAGGCATGGACCAAATCTTCAGGCTCATCAAACTCAGCCAGCAATCCGACCAGTTGAGAATCTTCTGAAGTGTTGCCGTTCTTATTGTCTTCAGCCATTTGATTATCTTTTAATAACGTTTCCGTAATGCTTAATCTGCTCGCTCAAAATCACATTTGCGTCAATGGGCATGCTCTCGCGGCATGACACCTTTCACTTCTGCAATCGCAATGATTGGCATGAAGCGACAGAAGAGCGTAAACAGGGTGAAGAACAGACCAAAACTGCCGACGAACATCAGGATGTCAATCCATGTCGGATGGAAGTAGGCCCAGCTGGCGGGCAGGAAGTCTCGGCAAAGTGACGTAATCGTAATCACGAATCGCTCGAACCACATCCCAATATTCACGAAGATACAGACGACCACCATAATCCACGGCGTCGTTCGACATTTCTTGAACCAAAATAATTGCGGTATCACCACATTGCAGGTGACCATAATCCAATAGGCCCACCAATAATTCCCAAACGCTCGGTTGAGAAACGCGTAACCTTCATAACGAACCCCTCCGTACCACGCGATAAAGAACTCGATTCCGTAGGCAGTTCCTACCATCATCCCCGTTGCCATCACAATTTTGTTCATGTTTTCGAGGTGACGTAGCGTAATCAGTCTTTCCAGCCCGTAAAGTTTTCGCACCGGAACCAGTAGCGTCACCACCATGGCGAATCCACTAAAAATCGCACCCGCGACAAAGTAAGGTGGAAAAATCGTCGTATGCCATCCAGGTAGCTGAGAAACCGCAAAGTCAAAACTAACAATCGTGTGTACCGAAAGAACCAGTGGGGTCGCGAGAGCCGCTAGAATCGTATAAGCAATTTCGTAGCGATGCCAGTTTCTAGCCGAACCGGTCCAACCTAACGAAAACAGGCCGTAAATAAACTTAGCAATCTTTGATTTGGAACGATCTCGAAACGTCGCCAAGTCAGGCACGAGTCCCATGAACCAAAACAGGGCGGAGACTGTGGCATAGGTTGAGACCGCAAAAACGTCCCACAGCAGCGGACTTCGGAAGTTCGGCCACATCGCCAAATGTTCAGTAGGCACGGGGAACAACCAGTAAAACGCCCAAACTCGTCCAATGTGAACGCCCGGAAAAATCCCTGCACACATGACGGCAAAAATCGTCATCGCCTCAGCTGCCCGGTTGATACTGGTTCGCCAGTTCTGACGGAACAGAAAAAGGATCGCCGAAATTAGCGTGCCCGCGTGACCGATACCAACCCAGAAAACAAAATTTACAATCGGCCAACCCCAATAGGCTGGATTGTTATTACCCCAAATCCCGGTCCCCTTCATCACAAGGTGACCAATACATCCCCCCAGAACCATCAGCAGACAGATCGCCGCCGCCAACACGATGTACCAGATCTTGGGCTGGGTTTCACGTTCCCAAATCCCGCAAACCTCGTCGGTCACACCTCCATAGTCCAGTCCCAGAACCAGCGGAGTACGCTTGCCGGGATCGTCATAGGTGTTGTCCAGGTTAATGCTCGGATCAGCCGTAGCCATTGTTTGTCTCTTTGTGGATTTTTTCAGGTTTGACTTGGTAAATCTAACTTTTGATCATCAGCACTCAGGCTCAATGATCTTTCTTGTCCTCATGCCCGTGGTCATGGTCAGATTTTGATTTGTTTTCGGTCGCGTGATTTTCGCCATGGCCGTCACCCGATTTTTTATCATCGGCGTGCTGCTTTGCATGATTGTCGTGATCGTGACCCCTGGCATCGTCGTGTTCAGTCTGGGAATGATCGTTGTGGCCTTTTTCTTCATGCCCATGATCGTCGTGGTGATCATCGCCATGCCCTCCGTGGTCACCGATCGAATCGGTGTCGTCGCGTGAAACAAGATCTGGGTGCGGGTTTCTAACTCGAGCCAAATACTTGGTTCGAGGCCGATTGTTCAACTCCTCCAACATGCCGTAAGCACGTGGATTCGCATGGGCTTTGGCAACATCGCTTTCAGGGTTGTTTAAGTCACCAAAAGTGATGGCGTTGGTACCACAAACGTCTTGGCAAGCCGCTTGCATTTCATTGGGACGCAAGGGTCGATTTTCGTTTTTCGCCTTAATCTTGATCGCCTGAATTCTCTGTACGCAATAAGTGCATTTTTCCATGACCCCGCGGCTACGGATGGTCACCTCAGGATTCATCATCAAATTTTGGAGCTGTCGATCACCTTCAGGAAGCTTGTCGGCACCCGGATATTTCAACAGAGTGACCGCATCGCTGTAATTAAAGAAGTTGAACCGTCGCACTTTGTAGGGACAGTTGTTTCCGCAATATCGAGTACCGATACAGCGGTTGTAAACCATCGAATTAAGGCCCTCGTGCGTGTGCACCGTGGCTGCAACTGGACAAACCGTTTCGCAAGGAGCATTTTCGCAGTGGTGACAACTGACAGGCTGAAAGGCCACTTGAACGCCCATCTCTTCCGCTTCCTCTTTATCAGCCGCGTAAAGATTGTCACCATAATACCGGTCGATCCGCATCCAGTGCATTTCACGACCACGCCAAACATCGTCTTTCCCGACGACCGGTATGTTGTTTTCAGCCTGACAAGCAACGACACAGGCATTACAGCCAACGCATTTACTCAAATCAATCGACATTCCCCACGCATGGACGTTGGCGGGGTTTGCCTTTTCAGCGGTGTAATCAAGTCTTGACCCAGGCTCCAAGTCAAACAATTCGTGGTGCATATGAAATGCTTCGGGCCACTTGGCTTCGTGCCCGCCATGACCTCCATGTTCGTCGCCGTGAGCGTGGTCGCCGCCGTGCTCCTTTTTATCATGGCCGCTTTCGTCATGATCTTTCTCATCATGAGGTTTTTTATCATCGGGAACGGTGTAGCTGACCGGTTGAATGATCGGCAACTCACCTGGCTTAAGACCGGCAGGTTTCGCTTCAGGAAGTCTCGCCGCCTGGCCATCTTCAAGCGGATGTCTTTCGAGAAACCCTTGGTAGCTTTTGAAAGTTCCCTCACGGATTAGCGGGCTCCGGTCACTTTCCGACATACCGTAATCGCGGAACATCCGGCCCTGAATTTCATCTCGCCCGGTACTGTCAATTTCCCACGGTTCCTGTACAACAGCCAACCGGTAGAGAGTTCCGGTTTTGTTGGCGTCTGCTTTGGTGATTTTTCGGACCAGCCAATTGTCAGCAGGACGGATCGGCCCGACATCCTGTCCGACAGGATCGACTCCCCTAGCTTGGTCGCCACCAACACGACCCGCCATCTTTCTGCCGTATCCAATTTCGATTCCGATCGAACCGTCTGCTTGACCGGGCTGAATGACAACGGGAATCGCGACCGATTCGCCATCAATCGAAACCGACATCATGGTCGCCTTCGACTTGGCGGACATGCCGTATTGCATTACCCCCAAATATTCCGCAGTTTTGGGGCTGACGGAAACAACGTTGTCCCACGTGACCTTGGTGAAAAAATCGGGCAGTTCCTGTAACCATGCATTGTTGACAAACCGGCCATCGTAAACGGAATTACTGGGATTGAAACAAACCTCAAGCGATTCGCCATCCCACTTTTTCCAGCCATCATCCGATTTGAGATCAGCAACGTTTCCAACCGACGGAACAACTTCTGGCGCCTTCTTCACCTTCCTTATTTCGTTGCCAGACTCATCTTGAAGCCTCTCTTCTTCATACTCAAATCCATAATGAATAGCCGCTTTCCAGGCAGGCCCAGCCAACCCAACCGTTTCCTGTACCATTTCTTGGGCGGATTTCTCGATGCCCATTAGCTTGGCCAACGTCTCGGTGTCCGAGTAGCCGCCAAAGAGCGGATTGATCAACGGTTGGCCGACCAAAACAGAGCCACTGTATGAGTATCCGTCCCTCCACGATTCCAACTGGTGGGCTGCAGCGCTGGCATACTTACACGCAAGTGTTGTTTCATTTTTAAAATTTGTCACATGCAGCGTGGTCTCTACGCCTTCGAGCACCTTACCCAACTTCAGACTTCTCGGTGCATCGAAAACCGGATTGCCGCCCAGGATCACGACCGTGGACATTTTCCCAGCCTCAGCTGCGAACTCCTTGATCGAATCCAGACAAGGCGTTTGATCCGGATCATGCACCTCGGTGAACGTAATTGTTTTCCCGTGGTTACCTAGAAACTCATTCAATGCGTGTACGGCGGCATGAACTTCCGGCGGTTGCCTTTCCCCACATACAAGAATACTGTGGCTAAGCCCGTGGTCGGCAGGATCGTCTTTGGCAGCCAAAATATCTTTTGCCAACACGGAAACGAATTTGTCGCGGAAGGTGTCGGTCGAAGAGACCCCGTCCTTAATCGCCTTGGCCAGTGCGGCAACGAAACCTTCGATTTTGGTACTGGGCACTGACAATCGGTGATCGGCAACCGTACCGGTCGTCGAAAATTGGCTTTCGATCGTGTAGATTCGGCTCATCTTGCCGTTATCGGCGTCGCGACCCTTGGCGAATGCAATTTTGTTTCGCAGCACCCCAGGAGTGACCGAACCGTAGGGATCGGCGTCAATCGTGACAATGACTTTGGCTTTGTCGAAATGAAAATGGGACCGAAGTACTTTTCCGAATGCAAGTTTGCTGCCGGCCCGAGTATTGTCCTCATTGATGGGAGCAAAATTGAACCAATTGCCGCCCCTAGACTGAAACTCTTTTTGCAACTTCAGCATGGTCGGGGATGCTGAAGGTTGAGCCAGTACCGCAACCTTGCTGTAATCTGAGAATTTGCATTGTGAAATGATATCTTCGAAAGCCAACTCCCGATTGTCACTCAACTGCATGCCGACTCTTAGTCGGTCGGGACAATAAAAATCCAGCAACAGTGCTTGGGTGAATGTGGTCGATGCACCGTTGGAATCGGGATGCTTGGGGTTTCCGTCAAGCTTAATTGGCCGACCGTCGTAGTTAGTCGCAAGAAGCGGTTGAGCCACTCCGCCCAGCTCAACGACGGTAGCATACTTTTGGGGAACTCCAGGAATCCGTGTTTGAGGCCGGAAAGCAAATGGGGCAATCTGCTCTTCTTCGTAACGGCATCCGACAGCACCTCCCAAAGCCAGAGAAGCTCCCATTAACTGCAGCCATCGTCGCCGAGAAAAACCATCGGCGTGCCCTTCCATGGCGGTTCCAAAATCACGCTCAATCGAATCGCTGAGCTCTTTCGAATCCAAAAGTTCGGGATTGTCGGTATCGAATTGATTGATGCTTGGCTTGATCATTTTTTGAAAATCAAATTTTGTGTGTTTCGCCAAAGGGAAAGAATCGAATTGCTACTTTAGCGATGGCAAGTGGAGCAACTGTCATTAGGTTTGATCCCAAGTTTTTCCGCCCACTCTTTTCCGTACGCTTCCGCATAGGCCTCGGTCCCAACTTCCACCCGATTACCTTCTTTATCAGTTGGCAAGAAATCAAGTTGCGTCACCAATTGGGGATCTCGAATATGCAAAGCAGGATTACGGTGGCAATCGAGACACCACTTCATCGAAAGAGGCTCAACCTGCGTGACGACCTCCATTTTGTCGATCCTGCCGTGACAGGAAACGCAACTAACGCCTCGGTTCACGTGAACGCTATGATTAAAGTAGACAAAGTCAGGGAGGTCATGCACTCGCTCCCATAGAACTGGATCATCTTTTTCCAAGCTGACTCGAATCGGTTCGAGCAATGTGCTTTCTGGGTGAATGATCCCCAGATCACGGGCCCCCATCGTGGTTCGATTTCCGCCGTGACAATTACCGCACGTCGCAGTAGGTGGAATTGCTGCGTGAGCTGCTTTCTCCACCGTGTTGTGACAATACCGGCAGTCCATTTTCAATTGGCCCGCGTGCAGTCGATGGCTGAATGGAACAGGCTGCTTAGGCTGGTGACCGACATTGACAATTTGGGGGTGAATCGCAGCGAACAAACAGGTCGCCAGATACCCTCCCACTGTCACCGCCGTCACTGCCGCTAGTAGCGTGAACTTGTTTACCCAAGTTGGAAAGTGAAACTCTTGCATCCAATTAACCGATAATTTTCAAGTTGAAACTCGAACTGTTGAATCTTATGTCGGCGACGTCGTTTTCCTAGAAGTTGTTACCTCGGACAAACCAGGCTGCCAAATCCGTTAGAAGTACTTTTTTCACGGCGTTCCGATATCTTACATGTGTAAGTTTTCGTCTCAATTTATGGAAAATCCATAGGCTCTTAAACGTGTAAAACTGTCTCAGTACTTTTAGGGGGTATTTTGAAAGAGCGATTTGACTGTTGCAGCCGCTGCAAACAGTCAATTTCGCCCGTTAAACAACCAAAACAGTCGAATTTTGAATGATGAATGCTGACAACCTGTTGATTGTTACTTTTTTGCTGGAAAAGAGTGATATCAACGGTTATTCGGGCGTGAACGTTTTGCGGAAAATCAGGGACCTTTTCGACCCTCATTTTGCACCGATGTCCAGTTTAGAAAGTGTCCGGCAGCAGCCCGTGATGAAATATCTGAGAAGCATGGCTCGGTTTCAGCAACACCACGCCTTACGAAAAAATTGTTGCAATCAGTCGATCAGGGTGTGCCAGCGGTTCTCGCAATGAATTCAATAGAGACTGCCTTCAGAATCTAACCACCTGTTCGGCGTTAGCCTGCAAAAGCCAATGCGAGCCTGCGGTTTCGAGCTTTGATCAGCGACACAACTTAGTCCACGGTTTGGCAACCGTGGCTACAATCTTTCATCTTTGCTGGAACCAGAATGGAATCTCGATATTCAGCCACGAAGTGGCGACATAATATAGCCATGGGTGTAAACCCATGGAATCAAAAAAAACCCATGGAATCAAAAATCAAATCGCACCACAAGTCCCGAAGGGACGACAGAAGCGATCTCACTCGAAAACTCTGTCGCCTCTTTCGAGGCTTTGCGTTTATGTTGGTTTCTTAGTCCACGGTTTGGCAACCGTAGCTACAACCTGTCGTCCCTTGCGGGACTTACCAAGCCTGATCCACGGTTTGGCAACCGTGGCTACAATCTTTCATCCATTGCGGGACTATTCATAGTGGAAATTTTGCGTGTAAGCCAACGCAAGCCGCGTGTTTTGTGCTGATTTGGGATGCGAAAGGTCTCTGGAAGAAATTAATGCGATGAAACTCATCAGGCTATTCAAAAATTTGTTCACCAACTTCAAACCAATGAATTGATTTATTTCTGCATTCCTCTTCACCAGTGCCAGTGCCAGAATCAACACAGGCAAGAATTTTCCCTTGGCGATCTTTGAACCAAAAGAGTGGTTGAGCCAACACCTCCCCGGATTCATTCAAGATAGGTTCTTGCTTGATGTCAAATCGCTTCCATAGCTGCTGCAACCATTTTTGATGTTTGACACCGATCTGCTCAAGTAAGTCATAAAATTCGTCTTGCCTGCTAATCTCGGTCTCAATGGTTGGCGTTGAGTTCAAGAGTTCTAAACAGAGTTCTAATTCATCAAAAATCTGTTTGGCTGATGAGCAGCCATTTCGTGTTCCATAGATGGCAAGCAATGACCTTGCTCGAGTCAGTGCAACGTAAAGATTGTTGGAGAGTATCTCACCTCGCCCTGTCACAAACTGGTCGACACTGGGAATAATTATGACTTCTGATTCGTAACCTTTGTAGGAATGGGAAGTCGTCATCACCAGAGTGTTTTCATTGCGTTCGAATGGACGGTTTGTTTGGAGTGACAATTCAATGCCGATTTTCGACAGTTCTGGCCGGAGTTTCGTTTGCAAATCTTCAGCAATTCGTTTTCCGTTGTAAATAATGCAAATGTCTTTTGGGCGAACAGCCTCTTCTTGAGTCAGGTGGCGAATATGTTTTCCGATTCGACCTATTTCGTTATTGCGATTTTCGAATGCTTGAAAGATTGGCGATGGGCCGTGGATTTGGTTGTAGCGAACACTCAGCCATTTCTGGTCGTTGCGTGTTGCTGATTCAACAAGGCCTAGACGTATTAGTTCTTGTTGGTCCTTTCTTGCATTAGGCTTGGACAAACGATTTAGCCCGGATATTGCACTCGGAGATTTGATTTTTGATTTTTTGCCTTCGACTCTGTTTGGCATCCGGATTGGGCGTTTATTTTTCGCTTTTGCGGAAATTGGCGCGCAGGGCCCCCTTCCCCCCACGATCGAATTTTCGCGTTGGTGTTGCCTGAGGGGATGTCGATGTTGTCAGCCGCTTCGACATAGTTGCACCAGAACGTGCCTGAAGAGATCAGCGTTGGGGCAATGGCTGGCCAATTGAAACAGGACGCGACGACATGAAACTCGCACTCGTGCGGCAATCTTGATGAGCTTCAGTCGAATCGTATCCACTCGTAGCCGGGCCTGGTCGGTACCGGTCAGGGCCAGGCGGCGAATGCCATCAAGTAAAAGGTAAGCCAATGAAGAAAGAATCAGGCGAAACTGATTTGCCTGGAATTTCGTACAACTGGTTCGATCGGCAAACAAACACAGTTGCTGCTCTTTGATCCGGTTCTCCATCTCACCACGTTGACAGTACATCGTTCGATAGAACTGCTCAGGGTCTTCGATGGGCCAGCACTGGTTTCCCGTCTTTCTGGTTCCAATGGCCGGCTTGCCGTTGACTCGCGTCCAGTACATTTCATCGTCGACAACGTCCTGGTCACTTGGCAGGTTAGTCACAACGTATCGAGGGTTCTCGCCATCATCACCGAACTCGGCCTTGCCCAGGACCCAGCGGTACCGATTCCAGCTTCGTTGGGTACTGTAGCGAAACCAGCAAAACCGGGATTGTTTCTGACCGGTGACCCCGTAGCGGATCTTTGCCAAAGTCATCGAACAGGCCAATTTTCCGTTCAAAACAGCGTTTTTTTGCAGACCGAAGACATAGTGGACATCATTCCGGTCGCACCAGTCCATCAGGCGTGAGATACAAAAACCACTATCGCCACGCAGGATAATCTTTACCTCGGGCCAGCGGCTGCGAATCTTCTGAACTAACAACTTCGTGACCGCACGGGCATGGTGAGCCGCGCCAACGCTGCTTGGACGTAGATACGAAACCAGCAGCTGGTCACCACAGAAAACATACAACGGCAAAAAACAGTAGCTGTCGTAGAAGCCATTGAAGTATCGCCGCTGCTGGAGGCCGTAGGTGGTGTCATCGGTGGCATCATAGTCAAGGATGATTTCTTCAGGTGCCTCCACAAAGCTTTCCAAAAACACATCGACAAAGAGTTCATGCAACCGCAGATTGGTCTTCGCGTCGATGCGGTTCTCGAAGCGAGAATGCGTTGCGGGGCTGGCCAGTGGATATCGATCTTCATCGTAATTACCTTCGGCGGGAGTATGACCAGCGGCGACTTGAAAGGCCGGGTCGTGCCGAAGCTGTTGGTGGTCATTCCCGTCTTCGTAACCGGCGGCAATCCCCAGCACGCGACTGGTAAGCAATTCTTCCTGAGAATGAAGAACATAATCAGGGCTGCGGGGATCTGGAATCATCTCCGCCGCGCGACGGAGTAAATCAAGACGCCGATCCGCCTCGCGGAGCAAAAGCAACCCGCCGTCAGAAGTAAGCGTGCCACCCTCAAAATCGACATCCACCCGTCGACCTTTGAGCCGTTTCAAATCGAGCCGCGATGATTTACACTCTGTCATTGTCGAAAGCCTTGTTCACGCAATAGATTTTTGAAAGAAACCTATTAATAGCGTGTCCAAGGCTTTCGCGCTATAGGAATTGAAAATCTCCCTGTGCAATATCCGGGTTAGTACATTGACGGCAAATTCGGTAATCGGCTTGGTTGAGCGAAAGCTCTCCCGCATAATCGTGGAGCGGCCTCGCATATCCACGCCAAATTCTGACCATCTTGGCGTCTTGCGCCGGTAAATATTTTGAGCATCATCGTAAAAGATGTGAGCCGAACGACTATTCTCATCTGCAGGATCTCCTTGTTCGACAAGTGACAGCAGCAAACGCAATGTAGATGGCCCCATGTCTTGTGCTTCGTCAATGAAAAGTGCCGTACATCTTGGTAGTAGTTGATCAACGTCGTATCGATTCAAGAACTCTTCGGCTGCACGGTCATAGTCGAATTCAAACCGTTCCATCGACATTGAAGCCTCAGGTAAGATTCCAGCCAACACATCTTTGATATGAAGTAGCGAGGCATTCTCCCAAGGGAACTCTTGCTTCCCAAATAGATCATCTTGGTTGATTCTTTCCCATGCAGACTCGACGGATTGTTGAAGCAGTTTGTGCAGCGATTTATTGGCGTAGACTGCCCAGATTTTCTTGTTTGAGCCAGGCTTGTTTCGGCGGACAATCTTGGCAAGCCAGTCACAAAGAACAAAGGACTTGCCACTTCCCGCCACTCCCCGCACCAGCCTTGGCTTTCCGTCCAGCTCCAAGTTTGAAAGCCGCTGTTGCTCTTTGGAAAGCACTGGCTTCAATTGACTTCGATCATCAAATTGCTTTCCAAAACTATTCGGGTTCTTGTGCTTCGATTGATAGGGCGATTTAAGTTCTTTGACTTTCCCAAAATTAACAACAGAGTCTTCTTTAGGATTTCGCCACTGATATCCGTCAGATGTCTTTTCGACAAGACCCTGTTTTAATACTGTCATCAATGGCCTCAGGTACGGTTCATCCATTTCGCTACGACTTGCCAATACGATGACCGTCTCACGGGCTCGGCTAAGTGCCACGTTGACCAATCGTTTCCACTCTTCATAGGGCCAGTTGTAGCTTCCAGCATTTACCGTGTCGAAGATAACGATGTCAGCCTCTGAACCTTGTTGGCTATGTACAGTGGATGCTTCCCAAGACGTCAGGTTCCATTTGCGAAACTGCTTGGAAACCATCTGTGCCTGGGCCTTGTAGGGTGAAATGAAAAGTCCATCGCAATCTCGAAGCTTCTTGGTTGAAAACAATTTTTGCAAAACCTTCAGCGTTGCTGTTCGTATCCAGCTTTTATTGCCGGGGCCTCTTTCCGCTCGAACAGAAGCCAAATTTTTCGCGTCTTGATCCAGCACGTACCAAATAGCTCTGCCGAAGTCCGAAATTGAACTTGGGAGTTTCAATTCTTCGTCGGCCCGTTCTTTGGCCGTCGTCAAAACTCCATCGTATTGATAGTCAGAAACAACTTTACATACATCTGGATGCATTCTGTGTTGCTCAGAAAGAAGATGTACAGCTTGGGGTAATTGGCCTAAACCATCGAGGTGACTCAGACCGCTACTAGCCAGCCACGTTTTTTGACGATTTGGTAAAACTCTTGAAATCCGACTGATTGGTGCAAGTTGTTTTGAGTCTCCAACCAGAACGACTCGTTTTGCAGCAAGCAATGACAACGCGGCCACAGCAACTCTAGAAATTAATCCAGCTTCATCAATGATGATCGTCGTGAAAGGTGCTTGGCCTTTTGAGAACAAAGACTTCACCATTCCATTTCGCAACATCGACATTGCTTTGAACGCAGTCGAGACAATAACTTTGACATCAGGATCGAGAAAGTTGTTCGCGCTTCGGTCGGTTCCACCCGTTTTCAGTTCTGCAATTTGCTTTCGAGCCAGAGCCTTTTCTTCCATGTTGTCGAACAGTTGCAATTGGATCAACAGTTTGTCAATTTTTGCAAGAACACTGGACTCGGTTCCACGTAACATCGTGATCAGATCATCTTTGTGGAATTCGTGAAACGATGCACCTTTACCAATTCTCAAAAGCTGCCCGTCGTCAAGTTGATCGGGGGCAAACTCTTCGGCGGCACTTCCAATCGACCTGGCGACGGCATCCGTGGCTTTGTTTGTTGTCGAAACAATCAGGATTCGCTCATTGGGATCGTCACGAATGATGGAAGCAACTTGCCTACCAGTCGTGTATGTTTTCCCGGTTCCGGGTGGACCCCAAAGAATGCTCCAAGAATGGTTCCACCAATCATTCAGGTGCGGCAGTCCTTTTTTTACTGACGGAGTAATGACTGGATGGACGCCACCTTGGGTCGCCTCCAGTCTGGCAGTGAGTAAAGCTTGTTCGTTTTCGAAGCTTGAATCGTTGTAAACAGCGTCGAGCACAGCGAGAAATTCAAATGGTCGAACGAAGAACGAACCTGTCGTCGGCGGCATAGACTCAGGGTTTTCCACACTTAGGAACAACCAGCCGTTCTGCTCATCGACCTCAAGAATCTCTCCAGACCAAACGATTTCGTCATTGTGAACGGTGTTTTCAAGTGCAAAATCCGAAAGCATCTCGAAATCATCAATTGATCTTGGCTTGAACGCGACCGCTCCCTCCCAAGTCCAATCGAATTCGACAGAGTTTCCTACTTGCACAACGAAAACGGTTCCACGTTCACGTTCTGAGAACAAGCTTACTCGTTGACAACGCAGGCGCTTCCACTGAGAAGAGCCGCGGTATTCTTGGCGGACTGCTTGGGCAGGGACACCAATTTCCATTTCGGGTTGGTTCAACCGCAAATCACGCAAAAAACTGGCTAGTGGTGGAGGATTGCTTGCGCGGTTTGCGTTGTCCACAGGTCGCCCCAGTTATCTCTGCAACTGCGATATCAGTACTGCCCAAAGTGACTCGGCTGCATCTTGCTTGGTCATTGGTTTAACGCGATTCTGGCTGTCAAAATTTGTGGCAGATGGGAATCCAAGGCTGTTGCCGTCGTCAGCAGTCATTAGTAAACAAAATTGTTAACAACTCTACAACACTAAATGTTGCCGGTCCGGGGCTAGCTGGGCTAACACCGAATGCTACTAATGATGCCGCCACTTCGTGCCTGGAGATCGAAAATCCATTATGGTTAGTCTGGCAAAGACAATAGATGGTAGCCAGTGAGTTCCAACCCACAGACTACGTTTGGATAGTCCCGAAGGGACGATAGCTTGTAGCCACCGTTACCAAACCGTGGAACCAGCTTGGTTAGTCCACCCGGGACGGCAAATTTGTAGCCACGGGTGCCAACCCGTGGATTAAGAGCCCAACATAATCGCAACGCCTCGAAGAGGCGACAGAAATGTGCGCGTAATCGTTTTTGCCGTCCCTTCAGGACACGTTGAACGATACGGTTTTTGGTTCCATTGGGCTTACGCCCATGGCTTTATTATGTCGCCACTTCGTGGCTGGAGATCGAAAGTCCACGGACAGTCCCGCAGGGATGGCTAATGGGATGAGCTGGAGCGTGAATTTGAAATTCGAGCCACACGATTGATTCAATATTTTCCAACGCAAGGTTAGGATTCAATGAATGGTAAAACTTTCGAGTTGTCGCTAACTCAAATTTGTCCGCAAACATTTGCTTCCGTTCTTCCATCGTCCATTGAAAAATCTGACTTCGAGCGATTACGATTTCCTTGCCGCCTAACAACTGGATCTGTGCCCGATTTGCGCCGACATATTTTTGGATCTTGCAAAACACCCACTTATTTTGAAATCGAATAAATTGCCCCAGCAATTGCTGACCATTAAAGTCGCTGAAAGGCTCAGCTTTCTTGTCGACTAATTTGACTCCGACTTGATAGGTATCGTCGGTGTTGGATGAAACGCTACGCGTAAGTCCGGTCAATGTTTTGTGACCCAAGTCGATTTCGACGGGTTCATCCTTCATCAGCCGATCAATTTTCAGATCTCCCACTCGAACCCCATCGAATGATTGATCGATCAGGCGAACTTCATATTGTTCTCCCCGCAGCGAAAAAGTGCAGGCTTGTCCGGTCGATTGAATGCGATGAAATTGTCTTTGGTTGGTTTTCATGGTGCTGGCATCAAGTTGGGGCTTGGGCAAAAAATTCTGTCCCTTCATACTAGTCACGTCACCGATTTGCCTTTGTTCGAAAACCTTTCCAGTGCAACAGATTTCAGGTTTTTCATGTTGAAAAAAAGCAACATGAAATCTGATAATTTGCACTGTTGGAATAACCCAACCTCGGCAAACCAGAAAAGTAGTAACTCGTGCTGCTCACCCGAAACTGTGGGTTTAAGGTAGCGAAAGCGATTTTCGTTTCTAATTATTAAAATCTTGTCGCAATTTGATTCAATTTTGTATCCAATAAAGACCTCGTCTTGTGCTTTTCAGCGATCGGACGATTGCAAGGTTTCAACCGACTGAATTCAATTTTTACTTTGGACTATTTCAATGCTCCGATTGCATCGCGCAAATTTCCTTGTTATAGCCTTACCTTTGTTATGTTTGGTAATTGGGTGTGGAAGGCCTGCCGCGAACAACGCCCAGCAGACCAATCCCAAAAGCTCAAGTTCAAGCAATGGCTTGGCCGACAAATCGGATGCTCAAAAGACCACTTTCGCCGAAGCCGCAAAGATTAAGAGCGACTACAAAGAAAGAGCTGCCAAAGAAAGAGAAGATGCGATCGCCGCTCGTAAATACGGGCGTAAAGAAACGAATCCTACCGGTCCTGGCGGAAAAATTACAGGCTATCCAGTCACGCCGTATCGCCCCGAGCAGGGATTCTTTTATCACATCCCCACTCTGCTCAATGAAAAAGGCTCGCAAATGACACCGGAAATTGCCGGGCGAATCCGAGCATTTTTTGACTCTGACAAATCGAGAGTCAATATCTGGATGGATGATCGCGTTTGGAGGAACATCGTATCGAAGTCCGACTTTAAGAATGTCATCAAAGATTTATGGATCGTCCCGCCCCCAACCCGCCACAAGTCTCCCAAATCGAAAAGCGACGTGAGCTATCGTGAAGAGGAATCCAAAACAACAGCGGTCCAATACGACAAACGGCTGACAGGTTTTTACTCGATCGCAATCGAACACTTTTTCAATCAAAGAGGGAGCTTTAGCCGACAGAAAAACAAGGAAGCTGTCGAGGAAATCCTCAACGTGGTTTTCGGAGATCCTCTTGACGAAAAATCACAAAACAAAGGAGACGGCAAATCGTGGGATGAGCTTCTCAAGGGACTCGAAAAAGCTGTCGCCGAAGAGGAAGGTTTGGGAAGGGAGCCTTTGATAATGCTTTGTCGAGGTCGGATTTGTAAATGGCGAGGTGAACCAGAACTCGCGAAACGTTTTTTAACAGAGGCGGTCATCGAGTTCCGGCGAAACAATTACCCCTCGCGAGTCGTCCTGTTACCGGTGATCGATCTTAATTGGAACCTGCCCACGTCCAGCGCCTATCAAAACCAAAAGAAATACTATTTGAGCCTTTATTACCAGACGCTGACCTATTGGCTTGAAAATGATTTCGATGTAGAGCCCAAAGATCACCGATTTGCCGCTGTCATCATCAATTCTTTTATCGACTTCTGCGACGACAACGAACACTATGAGTTGTGCGATCAATTCTACGATTTTTTTGTTCAACAGACCCATTTGCCCAAATGGATTCGTAGTTACATTCGAGGCGAATACCTGCTCGATTTAGGTTGGAGGTACCGCGGAACAGGAGTCGCTAGCACGGTCGATAACGAGGGGTGGGAAAAATTCCAGAAATACCTCACCGAAGCAAAAGGCTTTTTTGAAGAAGCGATCGAAATTAATCCGTTTTTTCCCGAGCCTGCAAAAGTCATGTGCACCATTAGCCAGGCTGGCCACGGAGACAAATCGGAACAATATTGGTTCGAGCAGTCCATCCTCGGCCAACCCGATTATTTTGGTGCACACAGCACTCGACTCTATTCACTTTACCCACAATGGGGTGGTTCTGCCGAGGAAATGATTGAGTTCGCCAGATCGCAGGCCGGCGAAGAACTTTACAACACAATGGCTCCTTTAACCCTTTTGGAGTGTTACGACACTTTACAGAAGTTGAATACGGTTGATGAGGCAAAGCGAAAAAAAATAAGTAGCGACCCTGAGCTTACCAAGGATGTGATCGATGCGATCGATGGAGTTCTGAATAACAACGAGGAATATATCCTTGGATACTCGACCGTGGACAGAGAGTACCTACTCACCATTAAGTCGATCGTTGCCTATAACGGAAAACATTACGACATTTGTAGCAGCACCCTTGACGAACTCGGAGATAACATCGACTACGAAGCGATGACCTTCATTTCTGAATTTAACTCGACCGGATTAAGGCTGAAGATCTTGTCGGCTGTTAAGTCAGGTGAAAAATCCGGACCTGATTTTGAACAGTTAATGGCGAAAATTGTCGGTCGCTCTGCCAATGAAATTGAGTTAGATGAGCTTCAAACGATTCGAAACGAATCAAAATCGTTTGCAAACAAGTACCGATCCGAGCCTTTGAAGTCAAAAGCTTTTGCAATGATCGGAAACAATCTCGATATTTTAGCTCGGTATCAATCCGGTGAAAAAGTTCAACTCGATTTTGATCCGGACCTTCTCAACTGGTCGTTTTCCGACTTTAGTCAGATTGCCTACGAGAGTCCGACTGCTGTCAAAATCGACACCACTTCTGGTCCGATGGAATTCAGACTTTCTTCCAGCGTAGATTTTCCCTTTGGTGATTTTCGAACGATTGAATTCGATCTTGAAGTGCTGGAGGACAAAAATTGGTCGGCGGATGCTGCCTTTTTTACTCCCAGTACCATCTTTGCCAAAAAATTTAAACATGCCTATTCAGTGGGGCTGTCCCGTTCCTATCTGGCAGTCAATTTACGATCAAAGTACTACCGACAAAGTGGACTTATTAGTTTTGGGTATTACTACCTCGACCAACCCTTAGAAATATTCAAGGATCACGTTAACGTTAAAGTCAATCACTTCAAGGTTAATTTAGGACCCGGCTATTATGAGGTTTACCTAAACAACAAATTTATTTTTCGTTCTAAAAATCCAAAGTTCGATGGGCCGATCGATCGATTTATATTTGGGACCCCCGCTTCACGCAAAAGCCGAGGCATAGCGCGTCTTTCCGACATCACATTTCAAAAATGGGAGGATCAATCGCCACCCGTATTTGGATCAGCCGACGAGTTAGTCGAGCACTACGAGAAGGTGACAAAACGAAATTCTACCGATTTATGGTCGCAATTCTGGCTCGCCCAGGCCTACCACAAACAGGGGAATTTCGACAAGGCAATCGGTGCCTACAAAAAAGCGACTCAATTGGGAGTCCCCAAAAATATCTCAGGATTCTTCCTGGGCGATTGTTACGAATTGACCGGCAATCTTGAAGCTGCCCAAAAGTGTTACTTTGCAGCCTCAGGTTTGAAGGACGAAAATAAAAAGATTTATGCTCTTTTAGGTCAGAAGCGAGAACAATATACCAACGGCTGCCATTGGGCTGCCTACCGTTTAAATTGGTTGGCACTGGTTTCCGGCGATCAATCTTTGCTGGATCAAGTCAATCAATTTGAGATGGTGGAACCGCTTATGCCTAGCAAAAATGCTTGGGCCAACAATTTGTTAAAAAGCCTGCAACAGGCTCAAAATGGGGACTTCGCCGCGGCAGCAGAAACAGCGAAAGCACAACTTCCTCAATGCTCTGTCGAACAGGAAGAGATCGTTTTAGAGATAATTCGTTGTTTTAAGTCGAATCAGCCCTATCGACCAGGTAATTCGCAGCCGTTTTATCAAACTTTCGCAGAATCGGTTCCGTTGTTTCGTACCGTCGAAACCTTGTACAAAAACAAAGATGAATTGAACCAAAAAGATTCTCAATAATTCGATCCCCGACTATCCGTCGAACTGGCTCGATCGTTTTGTTTATTCACCTAGTTCTGACTTTTTGAATGGACCGCTGTGTCATGATGGTGATGATTTCGAATAAGTCTTGGTGTTTTTTCGTAACTGTTTTCGCCGGCCTGACCCTCTTTTTCAGTCAAGGTTGCCAACGAAATGAAAAACCA
>JBCCSJ010000034.1:0-28065 GCA_039200505.1 Planctomycetota bacterium
AAGTCACAAAGAAACTGATTCTTTCCATCCAGGTAATTTTCGACCGTACCGAGTTGGCCAAACTTTGATAACTTTGACCAACCATCAAGACTTGTTGATGCTCGGGTAGATAACGGCAAGCGACCAGGAATGGCCCGTTTGCGACCTGCAGTTTTCCACTGATTTCAACACAAGTGGATTCAATGTTGACTCCATCAGTGCCAACAGGTGACTCGGATCCGTTGACAGTTCGCCCAAACGCGTCACTTAAGCTGCCTCGATGTTCCAAACCGCCAGACATGAACGTAAATGCGTCGTCGCTAAAATCAACCGATTTTAGATCAATCGAATTCTTGGATGTCTGAACAACCTGGTTCTGATTTAAGTCGAACAAACAAACGAAACCGCCAATTGGAGCAACGAATTTGTCAATGTCGACCGTGGATGTCACATTGGTTTCCGGTGAAATCCGTGAGAGGTTGCCCAACAAAATGAGGTTGGATTTATTTGCCTGGTCGGCCAAAGACTGAACCGAATGTTGGTCTATCCACGAGAACAATGCGATCACCGCAACAAGGATCAGCACGAGCTGAACGGAAGCGATTAGAACCACGTTGGACCAACCTAATTTCGAAACCATTGTTCTGTCGGAATACCGTTGAATTTCTGAACGACTGCCATCCAGTCGTTGTCGCATCAACCTTAGGTTTCCCTAGCGAACCGCTTCTCGATTTTGGAATAAAACTTCATTTATCCGTGTTTCGATCCGTCAAAATCGACGTAGAAACCCTACGGTTGATACAACCTGACCGGTCGGTTTCCCTCATCCAGTCAATTAGCGGGGAATCAGAATTTGAAATTGCCAGATGACTGATCAGCAATTTGATTAACGGTAAGAATAAACTTTGTCCTCACGATCAGATAGCGGATCGAGTTCTCGCATAGAATTTGCCGCAGATTCAGAAATTCAAGTTTCTCAAAAAGCGATTGAAGTACAAACTTGAATATTATTTGTTTCTGGGCACTTAACGAAGTCTATTCATATTCCCATTTCATAATCCAAGGATCTTCCAGTTCCTTTTGCATTTGCTTTAACTTGGCCTGATAAGCCTTGAGGAGTTGGGCGTGTTCCGGTTTTCCCGCGAGGTTGTATGCCTCAAAAGGATCATTTTCTAAATCGAATAATTCAAATTCAGGTCGGTTGATGTACTGGCCGACTGTTTTTTGCCCGTAAGATGCGTCTTTTCCTTTGCGGAATTGAGCCTGCCAACTCGATGCAACCCACAAGTCAGACGCGAACGGGTAATCGAGTTGATGGGCGATATTCCAAATCAGCTTGTATTTTTTGTCCTGAACCACACGCATCGGATAATACATTTGGATCTCATGGAACGTATGTGAGGCAAATATCGTATCCCAGTGCTCGACACTGACATCGGCAACCGAAGGCAGCCATGATTTTCCGTGATAACTACGGAACTTGTTCCCACCGCTACGATTTTCTTTTTCGAACAATCCTTTTTGCTTCCAAAGACGATCTGGTTTAACCCACTTTTTGGGACCATTCGTTTTGGCGTCCAAGCCGCCGGCAAAATCTAGCAATGACGGTGTGATGTCGATATGGCTGATCATCGACTGGCTTTCCAAACCTCGCGCAGATTCGTACGGATTGCGCACGATAAAGGGGACTCTTAGCCCCGGATCATAGACGGTCGTTTTGGCACCTGCAAAAGCCATCCCGTGATCCGACGTGAATACGATGAGAGTTTTATCGTAGAGCCCAGATTCCTTTAAAATCTCAACCAGTCGACCGACGCCTTGATCAATTCGCGCCACCGATTGATAGTATTGGGCAACCTCCTCACGGGTCTCGGGCGTATCGCTGAGGAAATGTGGGACCGTGACATTGGTGGGATCAAAAAATACCTCATCAACTCCTTGATGTTCTCTTTTGTTGGGAAGATTGCCAAACAAATCAGCCTTCAGTTCCAAATCGGAAGTTTCGTCCTTTCCTCCGCCGCGGTGCGGGTCGGAGGTTGCAAAATAGAGAAAGAAAGGACGCTCGTCATCCGAATTGATAAACGGTCTGCAATTTTCAGCCATTTGAACAGCGTTGCGGCCCGGCCCTTTCAGGTATGTTTCAAAACGATAAACCAGTTCAGGGGCAACGTGATACTTCCCGATGTGAGCCGTTCGATATCCTTCCGCGGCCAAGACTCTGGGCATCGCCAGTGAGACAACATTTTTGTAAGAATCAAATTTGTGGAAATGATGCTGGTGTCCGTATTGACCATTTTTATGGTTGTGTAAACCAGACATGACGACCGAACGGCTGGCGCTGCAACTGGCGGTCGTTGCAAATGCATTGCGGAACAGAACTCCATCTTTAGCCAACGCATCCAAGTGAGGAGTAACCGCGGTTGAGTCCCCGTAACATCCCAACGTCTGCCCTTCATCATCGGTGATAATAAAGACAATGTTTTTTTCTGCTGCAATCAAATCCGTGTAGAAAATGCTGCCTATTAAGAAAGCGAGAAGACCCATCCATAAACGGGAAACGTGACGTTGAAGAAGGAACATGATTTGGGCTCGCTGAAGTGAGATACTTTTCTTTCGAACCCATGTTACTAAATTTGTGCTCTGGATGGTGTTCTTGAGCTGTGAAAGATTCTGCCAAATTAATAGGCACGAAAGATCCTGAACTTCCTTGAAATTGTTTTATAATCCAAGATGTTCAAAATCACTTTTATTGAAACCATTGGATTTGTCGAATGTTGAAACCCATTCAAATGACTTTAGCGTTACCCTTCGTTCTGCTCGGTTGCTTCTGCTGCAATGTACAAGCTCAATTCCCTGCTCCAGAACCGACCGAGGCCCACGAGATTTTGGCAGCAGAGGCGGGGACTTGGGACTGTAAAGTCAAAATGTTTTTAGCTGGCCCGGATCAACCTCCGGCTGAATTTACGGGAGTCGAAAACAATTCGCTGGTCAACGGGGGGCTTCACTTGAAGGTAGATTTCCAAGGTGAATTTAATGGAAAATTTGAAGGAAGTGGGCTTTTTGGATTCAACCCAAAAATGAACAAGTACGAAGGTATTTGGGGGGACAGTTCGACGATGGCTCCGAACATGATGACCGGGACCTACGACAAAGAGAAAAAGACATTGACCTACACAAGTCGAGTCCAGGATGAAGTCGGAAATGAAATTCCCCAACGACAGGTGACTACTTTTATCGACGAAAAAACTAAAAAGATGGAACTGTTCGTACTGTCGAAAGAAAACGGTGAGGTTCAAACCATCAAGATCATGGAAATGATGTCCACGAAGCGTTAACCTTCAACTAACGATTCGGTTTCCCTGCCAATAAAGATCCTAAGTGAGAACAATCCAATGCCCAAAAAACTTGATTGGAGTTACCACCGACCAGGCTGAAAAACGTGTGTGAAAACGCAAGAGTTTCTTGCGGCAGCAGGGGTGGAAGCGACCACGGAAGTGAATGCAAAAAAAGCAGTCCACCAAAAGCCCGAAGCTTTGGAGTTGTTGCAGAATGCAAGTCATTTGTTTGCCGCACGCGGAAAAAAAGTCGTTGAGGTAAATCTTAGGAAAGATGAACCTACCGAAGAAGAGTTGCTCAAACTGGTGCTTGGACCCACCGGAAACTTGAGAGCTCCAACCTTGCTGGTCGGAAAAAAAATGGTGGTCGGATTCAATCAGGAAATGTACGAAAAAGTTTTTGGCTAAACAAATGATTGCCGTATTTTTAAGGACCGACAACGCAAGTGGTGAGACACGGGCAACTTGAGCCAATCATTCGATCGACTTAATCTCTACTGAATTATCGAATTGAACCCACTTTTCACCTCGTAGCGAGGATCGCTGGTATCTTTTGCTCTTGAGATTAGCTACTCAAGAAAATGCTAAAGTAATGATCTCGACCAACTGGTCAGAAATGAGTTCGTCGTTCAGCCCCTGGCTTCTCAATGTTAAAAAAATCTATTTTTTTAGCCGCTGGAGTGTTTGTGGTGTCCATCGTATTACTATTATCCGTTTGGCAATATCAACGGCGAACACTTTCGTGGATTGCCGTACCGATCGAAATCACTTCATCCGATATCGCTCGATTTCGCAAACGACGGTTAGGTCGCGTGTGGTCCGCTGAAGTTGAATACACTTTTAAGGGTCAGCATTACACCCGGACGATGCACGATCTTCCATTTAATCCAACTGAAGTGTTTGTGGATCCTTCCAACCCAACACATGTAGCGGGTGAACGAGGTCCCACCATCCGAGGACTGTTTATCCCAATTATCGCAGTGTCTTCTTCAGGGCTTTTTCTGTTCGTATTATTTTTGATCAGGCTAAGCCCAGCGGAAGACTGATGTTCATTGATCCTTAACTTTAAGATTTGTTTTTGAATTTGAGCACCGATTTTTCATTGTCGTCAGACTGCTCTTTTTGATCGGATCGTTTCGCGGGTTGTTCTTCAATCGATTGATTGCTGTTCGGTCTTTCCACTTTGTCATCGCCGGCTTTGGAAACTTTAGCTGGCTCAAGTCCATCGAAAGACCATCCAGATTCTGTGCGGACCAGTGGATAGGCGCCGACCTTTGTTAACGTGTATTTTTGAGGTTCGCCGCTTTTCCCTGGAACAATGATGTCCCAAGATTCTTTGGCAGAAAGTCGGATTGGTATTCCGGGTGAAAGTGTCATTTGACTTCCGTTGGCTGAAATGATTAAGTCAGACGTTTCGTTATTCGGTAGGCTGAGCACCATTTGACCTGGACCGGTACCCTGCAGAAAACTCTCGCTTTTCTGATAGGACGGCAGATTCGGGTTGGCGGCGACACGGGGTTTTAAAGTCGGGTTTCCAGAACGGTCTAGAGGGCTTGGGAAAATGGAAGGTGAATTTGCGTCTTTCATTGATCTGTCGACTGGTACCGGAGCTATCATCTGAGGTTGGTTTGAAAGAACGCCATTTGATGGCATCGGGGCTACTGAGTTCGGCATCGACGGTCCTGCTTGTATCGGAGTGTTCGAGTTTGCAAATGGCGATCCGGCCGGGATGGGTGCCCTTGGGACGATCGGCGAGTTGAGTCGGCCGAGCTGAAATCCTTGTCCGCCGCCGATTTGAACGCCACCGTTGGGCGTACCCATGCGAAACCCAGTTCCACCACCAAGTCGAACGCCAGCATTGGGTGCACCATACCGAAAGATTTGGCCATTGCCGTACTGAACTCCGAAGTTTGTCGTTCCGTATCGGATACCTTGTCCACCGCCGTATTGGACACCAATTCCGGGTGGCCCGAATCGTAACCCTTCCCCCGCCCCGATTTGGACACCATTAATACCACCGATGCGGACGCCGCGGCCTCCTCCAATGACGACACCGTTAGGACCGCCTATTTGAAACCCTCTTCGTTGTCCGAAAATCTGGGCGGTACTGGATTGCTCCATCCCCACCCATCCAGATATTGCCACAACTAAGACTGCTAGATTTTTCCAATTTCCAAACATCGTTCACTCCAGAGTTGAATCAAGTTTCTTGGTCTGGTCAGCCATAACCTGCATTTATTATGCCAATAAACGTCTTTCTTCGAAATCAAATCTTTCGAACTGCTGGCAGCTTCAATCTGGATTTGGCTGGAAATTTGGCCCCTCCAAACGAGAAACCGAGAGGGAAAAATTTAAACTTCTTGGCTGTGTAAAATTGGCTCACCCCAAAATCTTCACCAATTATTGATTTTATTGATCGCCGATTCGTTCCAATGCCTCATCCGCAGCGGCAGAGATATCTGGGTGTTCATGCGACATTGAGATACGAGCCAGCCACGACTTTGCCCTTTCGCTATCGGCAAGTTCCAACGCAAAAATCAGACGTTGCCACCGGCGAAATTCATTCAGTACCAAAACCGGACGTTTAGTTTTGGTTTCCAAAATTCGAGCCAGCCGAAACTTAATTTCCGGATTCCGCGTTCTTTGCAACTCTGCTTTCAATAAAAATTCGTTTCGATTTCTGATCCGGATCAAGTCCTGGGTTGCTTGCTCACGAAGTCGATATTTTGGACTATTCAGTTGTTGAATCAACTCAACAACTTCCTTAGACACCTTTGTTGAAAATTGATCTCCCGTCTTATTCTCCAGCCAATCCAGAAACGTGTCGCTGGACTGCGAGATTGCGTTGACCGCATTATAGGCGGATTTGAGATTGTATTTTCCCAGATCAATCCAAAGCTGATCAAACGATTCGTGATTCACATTGAAATCCCAGAGCGAACTCTTGAGGTCCCAAACGAGGATGGAGCAATCTCGGTTGCCGGAGGCGGCTGTTGCAAAGCTCAAGTCGACCGGGGAAAAATCAACTGCATTGACGTGATCGGAATGGCCTTCGAAAATTTGGATTTCCTGCCTAGTCAGCAAATCCCAAACAATTACCTTCTCATCCCAGCCGGTCGTGATCAAGAATCTGCCGTCAGGCGAAATGTCAAGCGATTGAACCGTTTCAGTGTGTAGTGTCAGCGTGTATTTTTTTTCATGAGGATCTCGAAGGTCCCAAAGTCGAATACTTGAGTCTCGATGGTAAGCTGCCGCAACCCACCAACCGTTGTTGGAAATCGCCACCGACTTGGGAATTCCTGTTGGGCCATCGAGTGGGACTCTATTTTTCGTTTTTAGATTTGTAATAAAAGTGCGAAAGATCTGCCTCGGCAATGATTGATATCCAATGACAAAATTTCCGTCAGTGGACATTCCTGCTCGACTATCGTTTCCTGATTTCCATTTCTGTCGTTGAATGATTTTAAGGTCGGGCCAGCTGTAAATTTCGACGTCGCTTTCGCCGAGAGCTACGATCTGGGTTCCGTCGTTACGGAAATAGGCGGCCGAAGCATCTGTATCGATTTCGCCTTCCTGTTTTCCAGTTCGGCTATTCCAAATTTTGACTTTTTCGCTGGAACCAGCTGCAGTGACGAACAAGGTCCCGTCTGGACTGAAATCGATCGTCTCGATCCAGTTGTTTTCGTGGCCATCCACTTCACAAAGCAGATCTTGGTTGCTCAAGTCATAAATCTTTACAAGATTGTCCCTGTTTCTGGCCGCTAAAAGTTTGCTGTCAGGAGAATATTTTAGGCGATAGAATCCGTTAGCTTCTTTGCAAGGCCCCGATTGACCAATTCGAAATCTGGCAAATTCAGGAAGTTCATCTTGCTGTTGCGACCATACGGTCTGAGGGAGCAAAAGAACCATTCCTGTCGCAACCATTATCCCAAGGATCAAAAAATTTCGACGTGATTTCAACACGATCTTTCAGTCACTAAATTTTAACAAGGAAAAACCTGACAGCCATTTTAACGAGGCGGCGACTTGATCGTTCCGTTCTACATAGACTATTTGAAACCAGATTTAGGCTAACCTACTGGTTCGATTTGGCAGAATCCGAATTTCTTTCTAATAGATCAGTTTGACGGACGTCGTAGCCTATGAAAGGTTTGCCCAGTAGATCTGCCCAAAGATCAGAACCGATTTCAAAACGGTAACAATCGCCCAAAATTCGGCTCAAAATGCGATTTGGGAAACAAATTCAGAACGTTTATATTGGGGGAACTTGGGAATGACAACGATCGTCCTCAAAGTTTGAGTGTAAAGCATTGACGAAAGCCTGATGAAAAAAAAGCTGACTAATTCAAGACTATTGCTCGTATTTTCAGGGGTTGCCCTCGGTTTCCTGGCGAGGTTTGTCTTGGGAATCCCTGAGGTGAATCACGAGCCGACTCGTGAAATAGATCGGCCGCTAAGTGCTCCACCCGTCGAACCGATCTATTTTCCGATCGCTCCCGAGCCGTCAGATCAACCGCAAAATTCGGGCCTGATCGAACCTTTTCCAATGGCTGGCCAATTCATGGTCAATCGAGATGCTAATTTTTCACACGATGCTTCCGCCATCTTTGAACCGCATGGAGAATCCGTTTGTGCGTCAGGGTGTGCAGCCAGCCGACACCCAACCGGCCAATTGACACGCTCCAGATTTTTCCAGCTTCTGAATGAAGTCCCTTTGGAACCGCTTGATCGGACCAATACGGCGATGGAGGAATTGTTTTATTTTGGGACGCAGGCTTATCGCTTTATTCAAGCCGAAGGATTCGGACCACTTGATACGGTTCAATCTGAATTCATTTGGAACCAACTTCAAAAAACGCATGCCCTCATTTCGATTCGGGTTGTTGATGAAAGTGGAAGAATTCGAACCTGGTTAGAGCCGACGCGAGTGCCACTGGATCGGCGACATGTTTTTGAAATGGAAACAGATGGTCTTCAACCTTTGGTTACCAGCGGCACTGTAAAAAGAGTGGGGCTGGATCACTTGTGGGTTCGTTTGTGACTTGAAGGAGTGCACTTTGTTGCAGGGCCGTGGTTCGCGGTTCATGAAAATAAGTCCGACTGGCAACAGGTCAGCTCGATCTGGATTAGCAACGGCGAATCAGATTGTCGTGGAACAGTGGAAATTAAAATTCAACTGGAGCAAAGCAATGAAGATAGCTAGATCCTTTTTATGGATCGCTCTGATTTTTAGCGGGGTATCCAACCTAATTGCCGACCCTTGCGGAATGGTCCCACCGATTTGGACCGGGCCTGGCGTTCCGATCCAACGCATTGGATTACAACAAACGTATGTTTTTTTTGATCAGGGAGTAGAGTCGTTTGTGATTCGCCCCGGTTTTCGAGGCAAAGTTGACAATTTTGGAATGTTGATTCCTTTTCCATCCGCTCCAGCAATTCGTAAGGTCCCCGACAATGTTTTTGCACAGGTGGCCAACGCGATCGATCCACCTGAAATTGTGGTCGACTTGAATCCCAGGCTCGAAATGTTGATGAACTCTGCAGGTCCTGCGGCACCCGCCCGCGGACTTGGAATTCAAGCCAAGAAGAAACGTTCGGTTCGAGTCATCAAACAAGAAGCGGTCGGCATGTACGAAGTTGCCGTCCTGGAAGCAGGCAGTCCTGCGGCTTTGAAAAGATGGATGGACCAAAATCGTTACCAATATCCCGACGGTATGGATCAGGTCGTCGCCGACTATGTGGATCAAGGTTGGTGTTTTGTGGCCGTCAAGACAAGAGTCGGTTCCAAGGCTCAGGCTGATCCCAAACCAGGCCAGCGGCAAGTCAATCCCCAGATGCCTGTCGGTGGTCTGTTTGACGGAAGTGTACAGGGGCTCGGTTTTCGTTTCAAAACCGAGGAGCTTGTTGTGCCAATGCGTTTGTCAGCGTTTAACGAAGGAGACCTGCGTAACGTGGTTTATCTGTTGACTCGCGGCGGGAAAAAAATTCGCTCGATTCCCGAAGAATTTGTCATGCGTCAGGTGTCAGGAAAACAATTGGTCAAGCACTTGACCCAACCACTGCCGCTACGAATTATCGGAGGCACTTTCAAAGATATTCCCGATTACAGAAAAAAGAGATTGGCCGACGAACGAAAACCTGGCAAGGTCAACGGTGTTGCCAAATCTCTATTTGTATCTGATGTGACAGCAACCGAAATCGACGGCTATTCTCACGAATTCGAAGAACAAGAAAAAGAAATTCTTCAGGTTGGGGAACACTTTTTATTGAGAGGGCCAGAAATTGATTCGCTCATGGAGCAGGTGAGTGAAAAATCGGCTCAGCGGCTGGTGAATGATGCCCTGCCGAAATTGGAACAGATGACCATGACCGTGGTCGACGGCGATTTTCCTCGACAGGTGATTGCGAGTCAAAACCTTACTTTTCAAGACTTTCAGATGGCGGCGTCACGCAATCGTCCAGAAAGTTACGACACGAAGATCCATCGGCCCGGCGGCAAAAAAGAGGGCGTTCTTTTAAGCGAATATTCCAATCCTCAAATCAAAAATAAACAATCAGATTCGCCTAAATTAATGATTGCCTCGATCGGGATGCTTGGGATCCTGGTTTTATCCTTGGGAAGATTCCGAAACGTTGATTGACCGCCGCCTAAAGACTCTTTGACCAACCATTCTTTTCATCAAGACTGGATTTGATCCATGAAAAAAATTGCAACATTTTTACTCATTTGTTTGATTCTGGGGTCCGTCCCCAGCTCATTTGCGGATCCCTGTGGAATGGTGCCGCCAATTTGGACCGGGAATCAGTCTCCTATCACGAGAATAGGTCTTCAAAAGACCTACGTTTTTCATCGTGATGGAGTAGAAACCTTTGTGATTCGCCCTGGGTTTCGAGGTAACGTCGACAACTTTGGAATGCTGATTCCTTTTCCTACGCCCCCTGAAATTCGAAAGGTACCTGACAACATTTTCGAACATATCGCCAACGCTGTTGACCCTCCCGAAGTCGTTGTCGATTTGCGAATCCAAAGGTTGATGCGGGGACGTGCGTTAGCGACCAAGTCAGTAGCTGATTCGGCTGAAGCACCATTAGCATTCATGGCAAAAGATAAAGTTCGCGTCTTAAAAGAAGAGGCGGTGGGCATGTATGAAGTCGCCGTTCTGGAAGCGGGCAGTTCGTTTGCACTTAAAAAGTGGTTAGATGAGAATCGCTACCAGTATCCCGAAGGAATGGATGCAGTCACCGAAGATTACGTCAAACAACGATGGTGTTTCGTGGCTGTGAAAACTCGTGTGGGGCAGCAGAAAGGAATCCAACCACGCCCCGGGCAACGAAAAACGAATCCTGAATTGCCTCAAAACAGTGTGTTCGACGGCAACGTGCAGGGAATGGGGTTTCGGTTTCAATCACCCGAACTTGTCGTGCCAATGAGACTATCTGCATTCAACGAAGGTGAGCTTCGAAATATCGTCTACTTGCTTACCCAAGGGCCAAGAAAAATACGTTCGATTCCTGAAGAGTACGTGGTCCGACAATTATCTGGTCAACAGATTTACAACAACGTGACTCAACTTCTTCCGCTGAGAATCATCGGGGGTAGTGAAACGGATATCCCGCCCCGTCGCCGCCAAAGTCTTCCCGAAGAACGCGATCCGGAACCCAAAAATGGCATTGCCCGCGATTTGTTCGCATCTGATCTTTTAGCCGTGTCTACAGGTGAACTTACACTTCGGCACGAAGAAGAAGAAAAAGAACTTTTGCGAATTGGCGAGCACTTTGGATTACGTGGTGGCGAAGTCGACGTTGAAAACGCAGACGCATTGGCAGAGTCACGTCACAAGACGACCGACAAAGGTCTCCAAATGATCAAAGACATGACCTTGACCGTGGTAGATGGTGATTTTCCACGTAATGTGATTGCCAATCAAAATTTGACTTTTGCCGAATACAACATGCCTCAAAACCGAAACAACACTTTGAATTACGATGCCAACCTTTTTGGTCCAGGAGTCAAAAAAGAGGGTGTCATTAAAACCAGTGCTATTTCGTGGGAAAAAGTCGAACAGCGTATTGCATCTCAGCATCTTTGGAATCGTATCGGGCTGAACGTCCTGGTCGGAATCGGGCTGTTGGGAATGATCGGAACGATTGCCTGGCGAAAACCGAAACTCCTGATCCTGTTTGCCATCGCAACCGTTCTTATGGCGGGGACTGCCTGGGCCGAGCCCCTAACCAACAGCTTTGACGACATTGCTCAGTGGATCGATGACCTTCAAAATTCCAAGACTGCCAAACCTGCAATTGAAAATATCGTTAAGTTTTCGAAAACGAGTGAATCGGATCGCGAACGAGCCATTGACAACCTCATTTCAACCGCGAAAACGGATGAGAACTTACCCAAGCGAGGTTGGGCAATCGCTGCGTTAGCTCAAATCGGTGGAACCGATGTTGATGAATACCTTTTAGACATCCACGCCAATTCAGATCAGCCCAAAATCGTTAGAACTTGGGCAGCGGCCGCTCGCGTTTCAATGACCAAGTCGGTTAATGGACTGATTGAGAAAGCGAATCTCGTCAGCCAGTTCCCAGCCTTGGGGCGTCCCATCGGAATCCGATTGATCGAAAAGTTGAGCGGTGATTCGAAGGTTGATGTTGAAAAGGTTCTGGAAGTGACTCAAAAAGTTCCTCAACTTCAACAATCTTTGGCACCGGCAATTCTTGCGTTTGGAGCACCCAAATTGGTCGATGTAATCTATACCGCCAAAAATCAAAATGTTCGCCGAAGTGCGACCAGCTACCTAGGCGCACTCGCCCAACAAGGTAGCCAAAAAGAGGTCATCCAAGCAGTAACCGAGCATCTTGAATTTGATAAAACTTCCATGGGCGTTCCGTGGGAAGGGGGCCCTTTGTTCGTCCCTGGAATTCAGTGGGACAAGGAAGCAGCCAGAGAATTGGTGGGCAACTTAATTCGCTGGTACGTGTGGTGCGACGTGAATGGAAAGTCGCAGGAACTTCGGCAGATCCACAACAACATCCGCAGTTTGGGGCTGGCTCGAGCCGCCGGTTACAACTCCCCGGGATGGAATGATGTCGACACCAACGCTTGGTTAAAAGTGTGGGGGGAAACGATGGGACTGGCCGAAGTCGAAACGATCCTTGTTGAACAAGGACTTCTGGGAAAACCGGAATACAAGCAAGTAATCGACGCGTTGAAGTAGAATTTGCCCAATATGGCGTGTTTTTTCGCGAATTAATCCATGATTTCCGCGGAACTACGGAAAATCTTCGATTTGGGTATAATCGAAATGATGGCAATTTTTAACTGCCGATCGGTTCGGATTTTAAGATTCGGCCCGGGGTTATGGGTCTTTAATTTGCGACGGGTAGCTTCAGATCGTACGGATCGATTAATAGAAGCTGCTCGGAGTACGATCCTGCGTTACGCCTTACGTACTAAAACGGTCGCGAAGTTGTTGGAATTAAACCATGTCTGAGCCTTTTGGATCACACGACGATCAATCCCCCAATCGGCCACCCTCCAATCTGCCCAGCAACCTACCGAGCACGCGTCCTGCATGGACTCCTCAACCCGTTTCTCGAGTTTCAACTGCTGTTACTTCGACCCCCGATTCGATCGACAAAACGATCGTACCCCATCGGAGTCGCGAGTCGGCCAGCGGATTAACCAGTTTTTATTTTACGGTGGCCACAGCGGCCCTGATGTTTGGAATTTGGTTTGTAGGCCCCCGGTTGGTCGAGGAATATCATTATGCTGCCGAATCAGGGAAGACACGAGCCAATTACGAATTCGCCGTCGACAAATTAGAAGATGACCCTCTATCCAAAGTTTCCTACGCCTACCAACTAGTCGCCCATAAGATTCGTCCCAGCGTTGTCAGCGTCAACGCGATTAAGTCCCGGTTCGAAGGACGAGGATTGGGGTCTGGTGTGGTGATGTCCGAATTAGGATATATCATCACCAACGCCCATGTGCTTGAAGGGGCATCCGAGTTTTATGTCGAAATGCATGACCGCCGTCGTTACGAAGCTCGATTGATTGGAAGCGATGAAATCAGTGACTTGGCGGTTCTTAAAATCGACGCCCCGAATCTGATCCCGGCATCGATCGGTAGCAGTATGGATGCTGAAGTCGGGTCCATTGTCTGGGCAATTGGAAGTCCCTATGGATTTGAACAAACAGTGACGTCTGGAATCATATCAGGCAAAAATCGCAAGGGTGACCCCGGTGACAGGTACCAAAAACAGAGCCTGATTCAAACAGATGCTGCCGTCAATCCAGGCAACAGTGGTGGTCCTCTGGTAGATGATCAAGGGCGCGTGATCGGAATCAATACTTCGATTTTCGGAAAAACATTTCAAGGAATCAGCTTTGCCGTTCCCAGTGAAACGGTTGCGTTTGTGTTCAATCAAATTGTTAAAAACGGGGAAGTGATTCGCGGGTTTCTAGGGGTTCAACCCATCGAAGTTTCTCATCAAGATCTGATCCGTTACGACCTTCCAGATTTAAACGGAGCCAAGATCGTCGCAATTACTGCCAACACACCCGCGGACCGAGCAGGATTCCGCCAGTCAGATATCATTCGCACCTGGAATGGAATTGAAATCGAAGACTATCGAAGTATCTATCGACTTGCCGAAGAATCGCCACCCAACTCGATCGTCGAAGTTCGATTTTTGAGGAACGGAATCGAACAGGCGACCCAAGTTCAAATGGGACAGTTTCGCCTCCGCTAGTCTGCCCAATCGGCAAACTCTTCCTGTCACTCATGAACATCCGAAATTCTCCTGGTTTCCCGACCGGTACGACAGGCATCGAAGTGACCGCAATTTAGGCATAACCAGCCAAATACGTACGACTGTTGTACTTTAACACCGATACCTCTACCACGGGATCGCCTTTGGATGCCGTGCGACGTCGCCCGATGATGACTATTCCTTTCGGATAGGGCAGGCAACGTCGCATCGATTGAACCAGTCAAGATATTGAAACATGCTGTCCGATCTGCCCAAATCCAAAACGGAAGCGAAAGCCAAACAAAGGCCGGAAGGGAACTCGGTACACCGACGGACTCTATTGAAATCAGCCGTGGCTGGTTTGGCTGCCGGAACACTCGCAACCGGCTCTGAATCGAAAGCTGACAACAAGTTACAGGTGATTCGAAAGCGGGGGCAAACCTGTGACACCCCGATCAAACAAAGGGCTCGCGAAGACTACCACAAAAGCCTCGCTGCCTATGGAGGCCAGCTTGCGTCACCCATACGCGAATTGTTTCTGACTGCGGAAAAGAAAGATTGCGTTCACTTTGGAGTAATCGTTGTCGGGTCGGGTTATGGGGCATCGGTAGCTGCAGCCAGGATCTCCCAGAAGCTTCGTCCAGGCCATCGGATTTGTGTCTTGGAACGCGGCAAGGAATGGATTCCCGGAACCTTCCCGGACATCTTTCCAAAAGTCGCAGGCAATTCCAGGACGATTCTGGCGGGCCCCACGAAAGGACAACTCGTCAATCCGCTCGGTTTGTTCAATATCATGATGAACGACGAAGTGAATATCTTGTCTGGTAACGGCCTGGGAGGAGGTTCGTTAATCAATGCCAGTATCGCCCTGCGTCCTCATAAAGAAGTCTTTGCCCAGGAACGTTGGCCCGTTGCGCTTCGGGATGTTCGAGTGCTTGGTCCGTATTATCAATTGATGGCAAACTCTTTAAGTCTATCCCGGACTCCCTTTGACCAGACTCCCAAAGTTCGACTGCGTCGTTTGGCCGCCGAAAGAATGAGCGGCAATCCAAACTTCTATGATCGTTCGAACGTGTCGGTTATGTACGACTATCGTCACCTGGACAGCCAGATGCGTAATGTTCAGGGGATGATCCAACGTCCATGTACACTTTGTGGGGGATGCATTACGGGCTGCAATATCGGAGCCAAAAATACGCTGGCAATGAACTACCTTCCTGTGGCCAAGTACAACGGCACGGAAATGTATACGCAGTGCCAAGTTGATTCGATTGAAAAACAGAATGGCTATTTTCGAGTTCACATGACCTACATTGACGACCAGCACGAAAAAGTCACCCGGCACAAAATCAGTGTCAACACACGAATGGTTGTCTTGGGAGCGGGAAGTCCAGCGTCGTCCACGATTTTGATGGATTCGGAGGCTCCGAATTTTAGGTTTTCGCCCAAGCTGGGGCACAATTGGTCGGGTAACGGGGACACCATCGGGTTCATCACTGGCTTACCGCCAGGGACCAACATCGGAGGATATGGAGCCTATCCCACCGATCGACCGCCAGTAGGACCTACCGTCCAAACGTCACTTAATTTTTATCGAGACATCGAATTACGGCGACGGCTCCTGATTCAGGATGCCGCGATTCCAAAAGGTGCCAGCAATTTGTTTTCCATCCTTCTTAACGATGCAGAATTGGATCGTTCGATGGTGATGCTGGGAATGGGCCATGACACAGGAGAAGGTCGGCTTATCAAAAAAAATGGTCGCTGGCAGATCAAGTGGGATGGCTTGGAAGAGAGTGCCTATCGAAAAATGGTGTTTGGCGAGTTCGAAAGATTAGCCAATGCTCACGGCGGAAAATACAAACGATTAAAAGCCTTTGGAAATAACCTTGTCACGGTCCACCCGCTTGGCGGTTGTAACATGTCGGATAGTCCTGATTCCGGTCCCACTAACCATCTTGGACAAGTCTATGACTTTAGCCGGGGCGTCGATCGAAATACCGGCCTGCCATCAATCCATAAAGGACTGTACGTCGCAGACGCGTCCGTGATTCCCACGGCGATCGGCGTCAATCCCTACATGACGATTGGGGCATTGGCTGAGCGAATTTCACATCATATTGTCAACGATCCCAATCACTCTGATTTGTTTGGCTAAGTCTTTTGCGGCACGATGAAAAATCGGCCCTGTCAAATCCTTGGAATCGATGAATTGTGGTTTGACGAACCTCAACTGTCCGAATACAACATGGTGGTGATTTGTCTGTGGGCGAGTGAGCTCCGTGAGGGGGAGCCGTGAATCGGGTCAGGCCTGAAATATGGTGCAGCCCTAAACGGGGTACTCTTGTGCGGGGCTCTCTCGCCCACAGACATTCGATGATCAATACCACTTTTTTTCAATTAATTTGGTGGTTTGTCGGTATCGAATCCAACGCCCAATTACCAAGATTTGAGTATAGATCGGGCCGGGTTGGAAAGCTTTGCTACCAGACGAGTTTGTTCGTTCCAAGGTGACCCTTGATCAAATCGCATTTGCTGTTTGGGCCACAGACCTGAGTTCAAATCTTCTAACGCTATCCATAACTCAAAAATTCAAAGGTTTTGTCGTCAGCCACGTAACTGGATTTGTTGTTGGCGGGTAGTTCTCGATTGCCGAGCGGGAAACACAGCCTTCTTCAGAGCGATATCAATTCCAACAGTTGGTTCTTATCCATCTGTATTTTTTTAGATCTTAGTACTCGCGAAACATTTATTTACCGGCTCGCTTAGTTAATTACTCACAAAAATCGAATTTTCAGTGACGCTAGCCGGTAACTTAATTCATGGCGAGTCCTTAAGAATACGTTTAGAGCAAGTGCCTAAACCGCCTAGCTGGACCCCAAATCCAGCCATTTAATCGCAAGACGCGAACTGGGGATTTTGGTAAGATTGATCATTGGAAAAGCAATCTTCGGTCCGATTCAAACTCGCGATGTTACCCCTTTTTTGATGGATTGGGCGAAGCCGAAATTAAGCGTCAAGCCTTTTGAAAAAATGACAGTGCACTCCGAAGAAAACTCCGAACAACACTTGGTGGTTGCACTCAAGTATCGGCCCGACAGTTTTGAAAAACTGGTAGGTCAGGATCACATTGCCACGGCGTTGGCCAATGCAATCAAGAAAAACCGAGTCGGGCATGCCTATCTTTTTACTGGAGCAAGAGGAGTTGGCAAAACCTCGTCAGCACGAATTTTTGCCAAATGTTTAAACTGCCAGCGGGGCCCGACTTCCAACCCCTGTAACCAATGCGATATTTGTGAAGCGGTCTCATCGGGAGAAGATGTCGACGTTCTGGAAATTGACGGAGCGAGCAACCGAGGGATTGATGAAATCCGCCAATTACGATCCAACATTTCGGTCCGCCCCAGCAGATCGCGTTTCAAGATTTACATCATCGACGAAGTTCACATGCTGACGATGCAAGCGTTCAATGCTTTGTTAAAAACGCTCGAAGAGCCACCGTCGCATGTCAAATTTATTTTCTGCACGACCGATCCGCAAAAAATTCCGATCACGGTCCTTTCCAGGTGCCAAAGATTTGATTTTTCGCCAGTCCAAACCGACGAAATTGCTAACCGCCTAAGAGAAATCGCGACGTCGGAGGGCGTGGAAGCTGATGAAGCAGCCCTGGCGTTACTTGCACGCCGAGCCAATGGATCGATGCGGGACAGTCAATCGCTTCTTGAACAGCTGTTGTCTTTCTGCGGGACCAAAGTTTCGGTTGAAGAAGTCAATCAATTGCTGGGGACCGCTGATATCGGTCGGATCGCTGGAATTGCCGAGGCGATGATCCAAAAAGACCCGGCGACCACATTGACTCTTATCAATCAAGGTGTGCTCGAAGGCGTCGACGCAGGTCAAATGGCCGAACAGTTGTTAGGATACTTTCGGGACATGATGGCGGTGCGAGTTGGATGCGGCGAAGAGATCCTTTTGAATTGTACTTCCGCGGATCTGGCACGCCTTAGCGAATATGCCGAACAACTTGGATTGGAAACCGTGCTTTCGATCGTTCAACTCTTGGATGCTGCCTTGGTTAAAATGCAGTCCAGCCTGCACGCGCGGACGCTACTTGAAGCGGCGGCCATTCGAGTTTGCAACTTGGAAGATTTAGATACCATTTCGGGGTTGGTCGAGGCACTCGGTAACACGGATTCCAAGAAAAAGCCGCCCAGAGTTGCCAGGAAGAAGGTCGAACTGAAAAAAGTCTCGTCGGCTCAAAACTCAAAAAAAAAAGAAAACCCGGTAGTAAATAAGCCTGTTGAATCCCAAGCAGTTCCCGTTTCAACGGAAAAAAGATCGGAAAAACGATCTTCTGCAGCCGTCCAACCGAAATTCGACGATTCAAACGGTACAGCGAACTCATTCAATGTCACTGCCGCTGGGCAGGTTTCTGATGAGTCCTCACGACCGATAAATTCAATGACTAGTCATGTTTTGAATGATCCGTCAGCCACGGCTTCACCAGCGTCCGATGCCAGTTCAATGGACCTGCGACCTGAAACCGTCGAAACGATCTGGAAGAAATTGATCGTCGAGATTGACGACATGACATCTGACATGGCGGCAAGCTATCGCAAACTGGATTTAAAGTCTTCCGACCATCTGGTTGTCACTTTGGAAAACAAAGTGAGTCGCGATCTGTGCTCGAAACCTGAAAAAAAGCAAAAATTTGAAAAGTTATTAACTCGTATCGCTGGCAAGCCAACCCGCGTCGATTTTGTAGCTTCCCAAAATGCCGTACCAGCGAAGAAACCAACGCAAAAACTGACTCGAAATCAACAAATCCGAAAACTTCATGAAAACCCGTTTCTGAAAAAAGTCATCACGATGTTTGATGCGGAAATTGTTGGTTACCACGAACCTAACCGCAGTGTGTCGCGGGCTCATTAGTCAGCAGAATTGGGCGAATAAAGTATAACGAATGATTGAACATTGGAGAAGATTTAACATGTTTAAAGGACTTGGAAACATTGCATCGTTGTTGGGACAGGCTCGAACAATGGGGCCTAAAATGCAGGAGGCGATGGAAAAGTTGAAGGATGAAAAGGTGATTGGATCGGCCGGTGGCGGGATGGTCTCGGTGGAAGCTAACGGAGCCGGGCAGATTCTTTCGGTTCAAGTAGATCCCGTGCTGGCGGAAAAAAATGACCTGGAAATGGTGACCGACCTACTCCCAGCTGCGATCAATGATGCTCTGATGAAACAGAAACAGCTCCACGTAGAAGCGATGCAATCGGTCACTGGCGATCTTCCTTTGCCGGGAAACATGGACGATATGTTGAAACAATTCATGGGTGATGGCGGATCGGATTCTACGGATATTACCGAGCAAGATAAGTAAGAAAGAGTGTGATCATTGTCGTGAGTCAGTTTCGTCTGAGAGGTGAGTTTCCCAATGGCTGAACTTTCAGAGTCGGTTACTCAGTTGATCGAACAGCTGTCCAAATTACCGGGAATTGGTCGCAAGTCAGCGGAGCGTTTGACCTACCATATTCTGAGAGTTCCCGAATCCGAAGCTTTCGCACTTTCGGATGCTGTTCGAAACGTCAGGCAAAATGTTCGCTATTGCGACGTCTGTTTTAATTTGGCCGAGAGCGAACTGTGCAACGTTTGTCGCGATCCATCCCGCGATCAGACAACGGTTTGTGTGGTTCAACAACCGCGTGATTTAATGGCATTGGAACAATCAGGAACCTATCGAGGGCTTTATCACGTTTTGTTGGGCCGGATTGCTCCTCTGGAAAACATTGGACCTGACCAATTGACCATCGACCAACTTGTCGAACGTGTTGCCGACGGGAGTTTTACAGAAGTGATCATGGCCACTAACCCAACCGTCGAAGGAGACGGTACGGCCCTGTATATTTCAAATTTACTTGCCGAATACGACGTAAAACTGACCCGATTAGCCCGAGGAATTACCACGGGAAGCATCCTTGAATACACCAATAAAGAAATTTTGGCGGATGCGATGTCTGGTCGCCAGCCGCTCTGATATCCACGTAGCTTTGCGTCGTTTGGGCCTGAAAATACCCAAAAAATGATTCCATTTGATGTATTCGGAAAAAGAATCACGGATGTGACTTCGAAGCTACCACAGTCATGGATTCCAGATAGAGTCTTGTTTTTAAGCCAATTGGCCTAAAAAATGCTGTACACTACTGAGTGGCCGATTTAGTGGCACCCCACTTATGCTGTCAGCACAAAAATTCGTGTCGACTTCCATGCGGTAATCCTGCCATGATCCGGACCTCAATCTTTTAAGACGTAATTCGATCGAAGACTAATTCACCGGAATCGAACGCTGGAATGAAAATATCTTTCGGCCAAAACTTGTCCCAAAAGCAAACCCAGAAACTGGCTCCCAGGATGATCCAGTCGATGGAGATTTTGCAGATGGGTAACACAGCACTCGATGAAAAAATCGAACAGGAATTGATCGAAAATCCTGCCCTCGAACGTAATGCTGAGATTCCCGAAATCGACGATGATGCGTCATCACGAATTGAACGCGAAAAAGAGAAAAACAAGGACAAGGACGTTGAGCAAAAAGAACTGATCGTAGAAGAAGGGCAAGGCGGCGAAGACGATTTTGAACGGCTTCTGAATCTGGACAATGACATTCCAGATCATTTCGACGAAAGCACTCGGCCCTCTTCCAATCGAATCCAGGAAATTGGAGACCGCCAGCACGACATGATTTCGAATATCGTGGATCGAGGTGAGTCTCTTCAGAATCACTTAATGAATCAATTGCATGAATTGGAACTCGAGCCTCGCCTGAAGAAAATGTGCGAACGAATCGTATCGTCGCTGTCTGCTAAGGATGGAGGCTATCTGAAACTTTCTCTTCGTGATCTGCTCCCTCCCGACGCAGGCGATGAAGGCTTGGAACTGGCGGAAGAGGCTTTGGCTCACGTTCAGCAACTGGATCCCGCCGGAGTCGCAGCTAGAGATTTGAGTGAATGTTTGTTGCTTCAGCTTTCTCCCAAGATCAAGAACCTGAAAAATGTTCGGCAATTGATTTTAAATCATCTCGAAGATCTGCAATACAATCGGATGCCTCAAATCCAAAAAGCGACTGGGCTGACGATCGACCAGATCCATGAAGCTTGGGATGAATTGAAGACGCTCGACCCAAGACCCGCCAGCCGATTCGCGGTAGATTTCGTCCCGACGGTTAAACCGGACGTTTGGCTCGAAATTACCGAAGATGGTGAATACATCGTCAAGATGGAAGAGGGACCGACTCGCAACCTGTACATCAGCAAATACTACCGACAGCGATTGGCAAACGGTCAGGCAACGAAAGAAGAAAAAGAGTTTATCAAACGAAAAATCACTTCGGCTCAATGGCTTATTGAATCAATTGAACAGCGGCGCAGCACGCTGACTCGTGTGGCACAAGAGATCGTTAACTTTCAGAGAGATTTTTTCGAGTTCGGTCCCGAAAATATCAAGCCACTCAAAATGGATCAGGTCGCAGAAAAAGTGGGTGTCGCGGTGACAACGGTGAGTCGAGCGGTCGATGAAAAATACATCGACACTCACCGGGGCATATACCCGCTACGTATGTTCTTTGTGGGTGGTACCAAAACGGACGATGGCGAAGATATTGCCTGGAACAAAATTCGCCTGGAATTGCAAAAACTGATTGACGAAGAAGATAAATCAAAACCTTATAGTGACGAAGAGATCATGCGACGTTTGAAAGCCAAAGGATTCAACGTCGCTCGCCGAACGGTGACTAAGTATCGCGAAAAAATGGACATCCCAAGCTCTCGTCGCCGACGGGATTGGTCTAAGAAAAAATAGTCTACAATTTTTTTTCGCATTTCACCCCGCGGGTGAAGTTTTTCGTAAAGTTGGAATGCCAATCTATTTGCTGTAAATACGACACCCTTGCTTTTATCACAATTAACTAGTCTTAATTTACCTTAAGTTGGCCTTTGATGATTCGATCATCAGTTTTTGCTGCTTCCGAGATTTAGGTAAATGCCTTGCTCCCCCTCGCAAATTAACTCGTTGTAGCAAGCAACAGCCAACTGCCAGTTCTCAGCTTTCTGTGCCCGTTTAGCTCGCACTAACGCGGACTCGAATTTATTGCAGCCAATATTCGCTGAGACGGAAGCCAAAATACCTGCAATGATAAGATGCCAGATTTTCATCATTTGAATTTTAACTTGGACTTTTTTACGCTTTAAATTATCCGATTGACGGAGGGACTGCATCTTACACATCTGGGTCTTTCAGTAAGCAAGCCATTAAACAGGTGTTGCACGAGTTCTTGCCTTCCAAGTTGTCCTCCTTTGAGAAGGACTCTTCTTCAATGGTAGGCATCAATTCTTGATAAACTTAACAGCTTGCACGGCGGAATCTCAGCGGCGAAAATAGAAAACTGCGAAAGTTGAATCAATTGAGTGGAAAAGTGATGCTTGATAATGTGATGGAGGTGACCACTCCCGAAAACATTGCATTTCAGTATCGACTGGTTGGGCCGTTTTCTCGTTTGCTGGCCTATGTCTATGACGTTTTAATCTCTTTGCTGTTTTACGTCGCTCTCTGTTTTGTCATCTACATGGCGGGACTGTTTATATTTTTGCCGATGATCATTTGGCTCGGTTTTCAATCATTTGTCCCATTCCTATCGGGTGTTTTTTGGGGCCTTGCGCAGATTGGTTATTTTTTCATTCATTGGTTTTACGGAGTTTATTTCGAAGCCAGAAACAATGGCCAAACTCCCGGTAAACGAATGTTTGGGATGAGGGTTATCTCAACGGATGGCCATTCGATTGATGCAGTTCAAGCAACGCTTCGTAACTTTTTTCGGTTATTGGACACCATGCCAATGGTGACTCCGAGTCTGTATATTGCGGTAGCCAATCCCATCGAGTGGATGATGCTGCCTACTTTTGCGTTTGGATTGATCGTGATGACAATCAGTCCTCGTTTTCAAAGGATCGGAGACTTGATTGCCGGAACGGTTGTGGTGGATGAAACCAAATTAAGAAAACCTAATTTGGCCGTCGTTCAAGAAGATCAAGTCCAACGGCTGGCCGAAAAAATTCCGGGAGACTTCGTCGTGTCTTCAACACTGGGAAAGGTCATCGCTGAATACGTCGATCAACGTCGATATTTAGCCCACCAACGAGCTTCTGAAATTGCAGGTCATTTGGCAATTCCGTTAATCGATCAGTTGGGGTTACCCCCAAAAACCGATTACGACTTGCTGATTTGTGCGATTTATTATCGAACCTATTTCGCTCGCGAAGAAGAGAATCCTGATTCAAAAAATGATCATGAAACCGGCGCAATTTGGATGCCTCAGGGTAAATCAATTCGAGTTTCAAGCACTGACGCAAGCATTCCTACCGGGATTCAAGCCCCAAAACTTTCGGATTCAAACTTCCAAATGGCTCCAGCGAAAGGAGTTGAAAGTCCCTGATGAACGTTGCTGAATTGACAAAAAAACGACAACCACTTTGGACTGAATTGGAAAATTTGTGTGAAGAATTGAGCAAACGATCCAGCAAACTTTCACCGGAAAACGTCAATCGGTTTTCAGCTTTATATCGGGCCGCTTGTGCGGATCTTGCTTTGGCTGAATCTTATCACTTGCCGCCGTCGACAGTTGACTATCTTCATCGATTAGTTGCCAAGGCTCATAATCAGCTTTACCGAAGTCAATCGTTTCGTTGGAATCAATGGTATCAAAGAATTTTTGTCGATACCCCGAAGATTGTCTTTAACGATCCCTGCATTCACTTGGTGATTATTTTATTTTGGGGGCTATTTTTAATTTCAGCATTTTTGGCATTTGATAGTTATGTTTGGCCTTCGTTTGCCGCCCAAGTGGTTGGTCAAGAACAACTCGACATCATGGAATCCATGTATACCGGATTTGATTCAGGACGCGGAAGCGGGACAGACTGGCGGATGGCAGGATTTTATGTCAACCACAATGCGTCCATTGGTTTAAGTTGCTTTGTGACGATGTTATTCGTTTTACCCGGCTTGGTCACGCTTTCTTACAATGCGGTTTCCCTGGGTACTGTGTTCGGATACATGTTTCGAGCCGAATTGGGCGATGCGAGCAGTAACTTTCAGAATTTTGTAACAGCCCATGGACCGTTTGAATTAACGGCAATCATACTGGCTGCGGGGGCCGGTTTGAAAATAGGTTTAAGCTGGGTCAAAACGAATGGACTTACGCGAACCGATTCGTTGCTTCGAACTGCTCGAGAATCGCTTCCCATCATCATGTGTTCGGTCGTATTATTTTGCCTAGCGGCCATATTAGAAGGCTTTTTATCTCCGGCTTCGTCGAAGTATTTACCCTGGTTTTTCAAAGGGCTGGCAGCTTCGTTTTCGAGTTTTTTATTGATGTTCTACTTTATCGTGCTTGGGTTTCCTGACCAAAACTACGACCTGGAATCCGAACGAGATAGGTGGACACGTGCAGTTTGATAAAACATTCATTTCGATTCGAGAACGTTCTACTCTTGAGATTTTCGATCTGTCGTTGCACTTGGTCAAACGTTTTGGAAGAAATCTGATCATTCTCATGTTGATTGGCAGTCTGCCGTTCATCGTGATTGATCTAATACTGATAAATTGGTTGGCGACCGATTTTGATATGCCTCATCTTTTCTATTGGACAATGAGCATGCTGGTGATCAGCCAAGCCCAGATGGGGACAGTCTTGATTTCTTACTATCTAGGGCAGGTGATGTTTCGAGGGCATGCTGGAATTTGGGAAACGATCAAAGCGACGCTCCGATCCTTGGTCCTACTCTTCTGGCTGCATGGTTGCCTTCGGCTTGTCATTCCAGCCGCATTATTGTGTTTGATGTTGGATGGTCTTGACCAGGATCAAACCGCTTTGGCGACCTTGGTTTTGATTCCAGGGGTAGTCTTCATTGGAACGATCGTTCGAATGATTAGGCCGTTTATCAGCGAAATCATGCTGCTTGAAAAGCCTCCTTTTTGGGCTAAACCCAAAGGCCAGATGACTTTCTCGACTAGATCTGAGTCGCTTCATGGAGCGAACATTTCGATCCTTACCAGACGTTTTTTTAGTAGCGCTGCAGTCGCCGTCGGCATGGCTTTTAGCCTGTTTTCGGTTTTTTTAATTGTCGACTCGGTTTTGAATTTGAGAGCTAACACCGACATTTACGTCTCTCATTACTACTTTACCGTTTCGTTGTGGATCACAGCCAATTTTATTGCCGTCCAGCGATTCCTTTCGTACATCGACGTTCGAATCCGACAAGAAGGCTGGGCTGTCGAATTGAAAATGCGGGCAGCCAGCCGCAGGATGTTGGGGTTGGAATGAGAACCGTAGAAATGATTTTCCGACTGCTTGTTATGATCCTAGTGATCTCAGGCTGGACTGTTGATCAAACTCGCGCCCAATGGTTTTCTGGTGAAGCAAATCAAGCTTTGTCAGATCGCAATTACCCCTGGTACGATTCGACGGCAGGCAAAGTTCAGAAAATGGAGTTTGGAGAGCGTCCCGGTTCAAGTCTTGATGATCGTCAAACCGTCAAACCTGAAACAAAACAGTTCACACCTACCCCAGCTCCAGCTGCTACGCCTACACCGCAATCCGGAACCACGAGTGGGATTTCGATGGCCATCATAACGGTCGTGTTTTTGATTCTATTTGTGGCAGTTTGTTGGGCATTTTTTAAGTTTGGGCCGGCAACAGAAATGAAATCCGTCAAAAAAACGAAAAGACGGACGATTGAAGAGAGTATTAGAGAGCTTCCATTCGAAATGGAAACGGATTTTGGTGATTTTTTAGCGCTGGCTAAGAAAGCCTACTCGAACAACGATTTCCGAAAAGCCACCATCTTTTTATTCAGCTACCTTCTTGTTTCACTCGATCAACACCAATTGATCCAATTGAAAAAAGGGAAAACGAACCGGCAGTACCTTGCTGAATTGAACGAAAACGAATCGCTTGCCAATTACTATCAGGAAGTCATGATCCCGTTCGAGGCCGCTTTTTTTGGCAATCATCAGCTTCGGCATTCTGACATTGAAAGCTGTTGGTCCCAATTGAATGAATTCCAGAATCAGATTCGCATGGCAGGTTCGGCGTCATGACCCACCAAACGATTCATCTGCGATCTACAATTCAACTGTTAGCTCTGTCTGGAATTGTCTTTTTTCTAGGCTGCAGTACTCAGAATCAATTGCCGACCGAATATGGCCAAGTAAGTGGAAGAACAGGAACGACGAGTTTAAATGGTGTTAGTGTCTTTCACGATATGTTTGCCCAACAGGGTTTTCGCGTGAAGCGGCGAAGAAAAATTTCACCAATGATTCGAAAATTCCAGACGATCGTTTGGTTCCCCGATTCTGACAATTGTCCCAACGAGAACACGATCGACGCATTGTCCGAATGGTTCGCCAAGGGTTACAGCCGAACGCTTATTTATGTTGGTCGAGACTACGAAGCTCAACTCGATTATCTCCAAAAAATCTTCGAACAAGTTCCCAACGAGCAAAAGGAAGAACTGCTTCGGATCAGAGCCGAATCCATGATCTCTCGCAAACGGAGATCCACCGATCGGTACGGCTATTTGTATCGTCGAGACGACCTTCAATCCTGCAAGTGGTTTCAAATTTTAGAAGGGGATCAAAAGCTTGCTACAGATTTTAGCGGTCCATTGGCGAATCAAATCGATATGTCAAAATCACAGATTAGCATTGGGAATCGAATCGAGCCTTCCAACAAGATCAATAAAAATTCTGGTTTTGAGTTTTTGACATTGCTAAGTGCAAACGGCAAAGAATTCGTTTGGGAAATGTCACATTCACAAAATGACATGCGATTGATTGTGGTCTCTAACGGGTCGTTCTTGTTAAACTACAGCCTCGTTAATCCAGCTCATCAGCAATTGGCAGAAAGACTCATTAATCGAACCCAACCCAAATCCAACGTCTTGTTTTTGGAAAGCGGGCCGGCCGGTATTCCAGTCAGCGAGTCAGACTATGAAAATCGAAATTCATGGGCGTGGATTGCCGAACCCCCATTGCGATACATCGTGCCTCACCTGCTCATGTGGGGTATCGTTTTTTGTTTTGTCTGTTTTCCCATTTTCGGTCGCCCGAAAAATATATTCCGGCGAAATCTTTCTCAGTTTCGAAATCATCTGAGAGCGACAGCCAAACTGCTACAACGGACTCAAACACGCGAAGATGCGCTTCGCAAAATAAGTGAATTTCAGAGTCATCATGGCGAAAAAGAACTTTAGTTGACTAAAACAGGAATATGCTGGATGCCTTAAAGATGCTGGATGCCTTGAAAACAGATTGAATTCAAATACCTCATTAAGTCGTCAGTATGCTATTTTTGGTTGTTTGAAATTTTTCAATTCTTAAACCCCTCCGGTAAAACGAAGACTAATTTATGAACGACAACTCGTCCGCTTCCGATATCGGGGATGATGTGCCTTCGGTAAGCTTGGAACGGAAACCAAGAATCGGTGAGATGACACAAACGAGGAAGCTCTACCAGAAGATCACTGCTGAGATTTCGAAAGTGTTCATCGGGCAAGATGAATTGGTGCTGGGAACGTTGGTGGCATTGTTTTCTGGCGGGCACGTTCTGATTGAAAGTGTGCCCGGGCTTGGAAAAACGCTTTTTGTGCGAACGATCGGCAAAATTTTGGGCTGTCAATTCGGGCGAATTCAGTTTACCGCTGACTTGATGCCGTCGGATATCACAGGAGCCCCAATTTTCAATATGAAAACGCAGGAGTTCGTGTTTCGCCCGGGTCCGGTTTTTACCCAGTTTCTGCTCGCCGATGAAATCAATCGTTCGCCGGCAAAAACCCATGCGGCTTTACTCGAAATCATGCAAGAAAAAAGAGTCACGGTGGATGGCGTTACGCATTCACTGGCCCCGCCGTTTCTGGTGGTGGCCACGCAGAACCCGATCGAA
>JBCCSJ010000035.1:0-27940 GCA_039200505.1 Planctomycetota bacterium
ATTGCTTTCTGCCAAGGCGTCGATGACTGGAGCCAGTCTTTTACAAGGTGGGCAGCCGTCGGACCAAAAATCTACCATGACAGGTTGCTCTGATTTCAGAACTTCCGTCTCGAATGTGTCTTTGCTGTATTCTGCAGCCATTTTTGCTCCAATGAAAAATCTTTCCGAATCGCACGATTCTATCGGTCGCAAGATAGGCGTCAACATCGCCTTACTTATGAGTCTTTAGGACGCCCTAGGGCCAGAATTCCTTACACTCAATCGTTGTGGACATTTGTTTGGGTCATTGTTTCAACCACTATTTTGGTCAAATAGATGCTCTTACCGGCGGTGCCACATAGCCTAACTCGGCTTTCAATGACGATCCTTGAAGGAAATCAGGCAATTTCGTGTTGAAAACGACAAGGATTGGGCACCATGCGGCTGTCGATTTTAACCTGCGTTAACCAAAGCCCTACGATACAACTCTGGCCAGGTCTCGACTTGGATCTAGGTTATGAAAGGCCCGGGAGATGAACCCTACAAGGACTGTTGAGATGATCCCCAAAAGGGTCCCAAACATCATCACCGTCGCCATCAGGTTGAATTCAAACGAGATACTTGGGTCCAAGAACTGACTTGCATATTGAGCCATTAAACGGCACAGAAATAGGCTGGCAAGGCATGCTGCGAAGATCATCCCTTTGGCGGTGAATGCAAGAATGGAGCGAATCAAAATTTGGATTCCTTCGCCTTGGACGCGATAGGGAAACCACAAGAACATTAAGTTTTCGAGGCAGTAAATGAAAAAATTAAACGGTATCAACCCTATCAGTGAAGCTAAAAAATACCAGACTGAGAAAGGATGGATGGCCCACACTGTCACAATCGCCGCGACCTGAAACAGGGTCGTAACAAGAAACGGAATGACCAATTGTCCAAGTGAAACTGCGACCGAACTGATCGGCAGTTCTTTCAACATGTTGATCCGATGGATATCTCTGCGAAAATCGAATTTCAATGCCGCTGGCAAAAGCAATAAAGAATAACACGCTAAAAGACTTACGACCATCACCACAACGGTCGCTGGATTTTGGATGTTGTCAAACGCTGGAGCCATCGCAAGGCAAAACGGAATTGCAAGTGCGAAAAATATGGAATTTCGATAGTGAACTACACCTTTCCACTGTCGCCATGCAAGCGTGGCAACTCCGGCTACGCGTATAGGAGCATTTATTTGAATCGATTGATCCTGAAGTGCTGCTTCCAGTGCTCCCCTCATTCGTTTTGACGTATCCCATTGACGACTTTCCCGAATCCGCCGTTTTTCGCTTGCACTCGCATCGAGGTAAACCAGTCCTTCGCGAAGCAAACCTACCCCAATCAGTCCAGTCGATAAGCATGCAAGTTCATAGGTTCCCAATTGATCGGATAGCATCACAGTCGTCAGCATCGTGAATGGAATAAGGATTAACCGAACCGGTTGAGTGTTTGCCAGAGTGATCAGACCATCCTGGCAGCAATAGAGTGCCGAGAACGAAAACAGATTTGAAAACCGTTCGGCTTGCCATTGCAAATGCAAGAACTTTCCGGATCCCAATAGGAATCCGACAACCATCGCGACGGCTATCCACTTTAGGTGCGATCTTTGTCGATCCGAAAATCCGTAAACGAAGATTTCGAAACACATCCGTAATAATTCGACTATCAATAATCCGATCAACATCCCGGAAAATCCCAGCACCAAGATGTTTAAATCTGGGATCATGACGGTTGCGAAGATCCCCGCTTTCACAGCCGCTGCGGCCGCTGATTCTGTGAATCGAAATCGAATCAGGTCACTTCGATTCAGTGGAGCCGCCATAAGCCATTCTTTTTCGGCGGGCGTCCAATCGAATGGCTCTTCTGGCTTTTGAAAGCTAACTTTGAGTACGTTCCAAAAAAGAAAACCAAACAGGCTCATCGGAATCCAATGAGTAAGATGTTCTGGGTCCGCTGGTTCACGAACCAGGATTCCGAGTATTGCCTGACCTGTCCACACGAGTCCTAAAAAGAGAGCAATCAAGGACAGGCCAATTCGACGGGGAGACCGAAAACTGGCCGCCATCCCATTTAGCTTGCCTCTTGCTTTTCGACAGTACAGATCCAGCAATGCCTGCGGTAACATCAAAATTGATTTCAACATGTCGGCACCTGGATGGACGCGTTCAGCCCAGCGACCTGCTGAAAGAAGATTTCTTCGAGAGTGACGTCTTGGTTATCAACCGTTTGTTTTAACTTTTCCAGAGTTCCGTTGTACCGGAGCCGACCATCTTCAAGAATCAAGACATGGGAACAGATATCCTCTACCATCGCCAACAAATGCGAACTGATCATGATTGCAGATCCTGACTTGGCCCTTTCGCGGATCGTTTTCTTTAAAACTCGAATTCCTAACGGATCCAAACCTGTCATCGGCTCATCAAGTAGTAGTGCACTGGGGCGATACAAATAGGCACAACAGATCGCAAGTTTTTGCCGCATTCCCCGAGAAAGGTCGGAAGCTTTCGCATTCAGTTTTTTGAGTAGATCAAAACGATCTAAAAGAGTTTTCATTTCTTTTTGCCAGTTGTCAACGTCATAGGCACTGGCAACGAATGCGAAATGTTCCCTAACTGTCAGGTCGTGAAATAGCTGGGGGTCGTCCGGCACGTAAGCGGTGCATCGCTTGACTTGAACCGGGGCACTCACCACGTCAAAACCGTCGACACTGAGCGTCCCCCGAGTTGGCGGGATTAACGCCGAAAGTGCACGCAGCGTAGTCGTTTTTCCAGCCCCGTTGGGGCCGATGATTCCCAGAACCTGGCCCGGCATGACGTCAAAACTTAAGTTTTCAACCGCGATTTCGGAATTGTAAGCTTTGCAAAAATCAGAAACGTGAATCAATTGGATCACCACCGGGTCGGAATTCAGATATCTGAATTTACGACGCGTTTTTCACCAACATCATCGCAATCGCGATTCGCTTGTACTTACGTAGCAACTCGCCCAGGTGCCAATCCTTAGAATCGACACAAACCGTTTTGTGAGTCTTTAAATTCGTGCCGCATCACCATTGACTCTGATTGAGGTTAGTACGCAGCCAAACAGAAAAATGAGGCGGTCGTTACGCAATGATCGTGCGGTTCGACCATCGACTGGAAAGTAACCGGACAATCCAATGCCAAGTGACGGCTAATAAGATGGCGGTCACGACTACATGGGCGACCTGAATGAATGAATAGATCGCAACGTGTCCAAGGATGATTCCCATCAGCATCATCAAGACTACCATGCCAAGGATGAATCGAGGTTCTTTGTATTGAACATCCAAATTCCGAGACCAGTAAACCATCAAGGCTGACGATATCAATAATGTCCAAGACAAGCTTCGGTGCAATTTAAAAATCAATGTTCCGATAAGTTGGTCCACCCATTGAGATCGATTCATGCCCTCTGCCAGACGGGCCAGTTCATCGGTTTGTTCTCGAAGTTGGCTTCCCAACAACCCCTCGCCGAACAGGCAACCGAAGAAAACGAATGAAACGATCAGAAGTTTTCGATCAAATACGGGTCTCGATTTTGTGTTGGCTTCGCCTTCGGTGGAAGTTTTCATCTTCTCTGGTCTGGTCAACCAAACAATCGTCACTAGAACAGCAATTAACAAAAACGCTAGTGCCATGTGAAGGGTGATTATGCCAGGTTTAAGTCCGCTACGAACCACCATGGCACCCATCGCAGCATTGAACAAAACATCTAGCAAGCTGAACCAGGCCAATCCAATGATTACCTTGCGATGTCGTTTGGCAGTGAAGGAACCAAAGGCCAAAAACAAGGTCGAAAACCCGAGCGGAAGCGAAGTCAGCCGATTTACGAATTCGATCCATGTGTGAACTGGGTTGAAGCTCTCAAGGATCGTTTCCTTCGTAATTGTGTCGGGATCAATTCCTTTTCTCGCAGCATGTCGCTTAAATTTCTCCAGGTCTAGTTTTTCGACGTCAATTTGATCGGCGCTGATTGGCGGTATCAGACAGCCCCAACAAGTCGGCCAATCCGGGCACCCTAAACCCGAGCCGGTTACTCTCACCGTGGCTCCAACGGCGACCAGAACGATTACGGATATGAGCGAAATCCAGGCAAGACGATGTATCATCGAGGTTTCGTGAAAGAAAACGGGTGACGGATGAAAAATGATGTCGGCTCGTATTTTACACCGATGAATCCAATCCAATCTTAACGGTTTGGCCGATTAGGAGTTAGCACCATCTCGACATGGCATACCAGCCCAAAAACGGTAGTTCCATGCGTTGTTTGGTCGTAGATCATCATTTTCAGCTGTTTGGCGACCGGAGCCAGCGGTAAATTGCTGCATCACAAGGCGGCAGACTTATTCGAAAGTCTTCTCCGGAGTCACCGAAACACTAAAAATCCGTACCGCGTCACTACGAATTAAAATCGGTATCAAGATCAAACCGATCAGAAAAAATGGGGTCGACAATACCGAAACAACAACGTGTCCAACTGCGTAACCGACACAGTGAATTTGTCGAACGATCAGGAAAATGTAGTACCAGCAAGTGGAAGCCAAAACCGCAAAAGGGACCAAAAAAATTATCAAGGCCTAAAAGGCATTCGGGGAAAAGCTGACGTCCGCCATCAACATCAAGATAACAGGAATCGAAGCCGCTAACGCCCACTTCCGTGCGTTGAAAAGTCTTTTAATTTTAGTTTCCAAGCATTCATAGGTCGTGATAGTCGGGGAATCGTCCTTGTTAATTTTCATTGGATCACTATTGATTCTTTGGTGTCTCGGGACGAAGAGTGCAACTCCATCCATCGTAATCTACGCCAAAGATTTTGCTGATACAAGCAAACAATCCAGAAACGGCGCACGCAACATTTTGAGTGATAGGCATTTCCAATTGAGCGACGATGTGAAATTTCTCATCTTCAGTCGGATCAATCCGGCAATAGCGATTGTCAACGATAAAGCTGGCAACCGTATCGGCCGTCTGTTCCGTGTCAGCAATTAGGATGAAATCAGCGATCCTTGGAGTGGCAAAAAGATCCCCCTTTTGGTCATTGGTGATCAATAATTCAGTGTCGGCCCGAGCCGTTTCAAGTAACAGGTCAACGATCGACATGGGGCGTTTCAAGATTCCAACGAAGAGGTACTCAATAAGAAATGATATTTAGGATTTCACAGGAGGTGTTGAAGGCGTGCTCAGTAACCTGAACAAGACAACACTTATTTCGAATGCCGTACGCTTAAAGGCACAACATTTAAGACGCGAGATTTTCTTGATCGACCAACGTTCAGCCACGAAACTGTTAAACGATTCGGCCATGGACTCAAGGTCGCCAAATCGGAAACTTAAAGCGCAAAACCTTGAGCCACATCGGGAGGAGCCGGAGAATACCCCAATGGTTCCATCGACGTCCCCGCCCTGCCCTGCGATAGCGAACGCATGGCGCTCGAATAACCAAACAACTCGGCTAAGGGTGCTTCGGCGATGATTGTTGTCGTATCTAAAACTGTTTCGGTACTGATGATCTGGGCGCGTCGCTGAGCCAGGTCGCCTACGAATTCTCCGTAATAATCTTCGGGAGTGTTGATGGTTAACTTCATGATAGGCTCCAGCAACATGGGAGATGCTTTCTGCAATGCTTTTTCAAACGCGTCTCCGGCTGCCATCGAAAAAGCCATCGCCGTCGAATTTTCGTTGGCTTCTGCATCGACTAGCGTGACGCGTATCTTTGCCAGAGGGAAACTTCCGATGGCTCCCCCACTTTCACCGCATGCTTTGATTTCATCCTTTACGGACTGCACAAACTCCATCGGCATAGAATCGACACTTAACCGGCTCCGAATCCCGACTCCCGTTTCAATTTTATCATCCGGTTCCATGCGGATTTTGATACGTGCAAATAGTTGTTGGCCATCAACCATTCGCGTGCACTCGCCCCAAACTTCTGCCGATTGGCTGACTGTTTCCTGATACGAAACCCGAGGCTTGTGGACTTTGACATCCAAATTAAAATCCCGTAACAAGCGGTTCTTGATGACTTCCAGGTGAAGCTCACCCATCCCGGCAATCAGTGTCTGACCTGTTTCTTCGTTTTCATCCGCTTTGAAAGTCGGATCCTGTTTTTTCAATAGTTCCAGGATGTCACCAAGCTTGTTCCTTTCTCCAGTCGATTCAGGCTCAATCGCCATTTCGATAACGGTCTGAGGGAACTCGATGGATTCAAGTAGAACCGGTGCCTTTTGGTCACAAAGAGTGTCACCGGTGACAGCGAAGCGGGGACCAATCACGCCAACGATCTCGCCGCAACCAACTTCTTCGAGCTGACCTTCGCGATCTTTTTTGGTTGCATTGATTTGCCAAATTTGAGCTGCGTTTTCTTTTTTATCTTTCGATGGGCAAAAGACCCGTGAGTTGGATTTCAAGGTTCCCGAGTAGACTCGAATCCAATACAGATCACCCGTCTTGGCAGGAAGGATTTTAAAAACCAACCCGCAGAACGGATCCTTGGCGTCTGGTTTTCGCAATTCCTCTTTATCCGGGCTACGCGGATTCACACCAGCCACTGGTGGGCGGTCCAACGGACTGGGCAAGTAGTATTTCACCGAGTCGAGTACCCCCTGAACTCCGATCCCGTGTAGTGCGGAGCCGCATACAACCGGCTGAATTTGACGGGCGATGGTGGCCTTTCGAAGTACTTTGCGAATCATTTCGTTAGAAATGTCAGCTTCCTCGAGGGCCGCTTCCATCATTTTGTCATCAAATTCGTAGAGCGATTCGAGCATTTGCTCCCTCGCAAATTCTGCTTCGTCCTTTAAATCATCAGGGATCGGCCCTTCTTTTTGTTTCCTCCCTTCCTCCTCATAGCTCATGTATCGCATTCGAATCAAGTCGACAATGCCGCGAAATGGATTGTCTGTGTGCGCTGGACCAAGCCCAACAGGCATCTGGATGGGGACCGGAGTTGCTCCCAGTCGTACTTTCATCTCGTCGAGCACCCTTTCAAAACTTGCGCCTTCTCGATCCAATTTGTTGATGAAACAGATTCTGGGTACTTCGTAACGATTCGCTTGTTTCCAAACGGTTTCACTTTGAGCTTCGACACCTTCCCGGGCACTAAAGACAACCACTGCCCCGTCGAGGACCCTAAGGCTCCGCTCAACCTCTGCTGTGAAATCAACGTGCCCTGGTGTGTCTAACAGGTTGATGTGAATATCTTTCCAATCAAAAGTCACGCAGGCGGAGTAGATCGTGATGCCTCGATTTTGTTCTTCTTCGTCGTCGTCGGTCGTAGTGGTACCGCTGTCCACTTTTCCGACTCGATGTTTGGCACCGCTCAGAAATAGCATTCGTTCGGTGACAGTCGTTTTCCCGGCATCGATGTGGGCAATGATCCCAATGTTTCTCAGGTTTTGAAGCTTTCTAGCCATGGTTGGAATCGAGTTTCGTTAAGTTCCGGGGTTCGCAGTTCTCTCGTCCGGCCGTTTAAACCGAATTTTTTGGCCTCGAATTAAGCGCATAAAAAAACCGCTCTGTTTCAGGACAAAGCGGTTTAGATGGGGTTCGGTTCTACCAAGCAAAGTGGGCAAATGCTTTGTTCGCTTCGGCCATTCGATGGGTGTTTTCACGTTTGGTCATCGCGGCCCCTTCGCGGTTGTAGGCCGAAGAAAGTTCATCGGCAAGCCGGAGATGACAGGGACGCCCTTTCTTGTCGCGAACCGCATTGAGGATCCACCGAATCGCCAACGACTGCTGCCGCGACCGACTGACTTGCATGGGCACTTGATAGGAGGCACCACCGACTCGTTTGGAACGGACCTCAATATGAGGTTTCACGTTCTCAACAGCTTGCGTGAACACATCGATTGGTTCAACGCCTGGAACGCGTTTTTGGATCTCACCCAAAGCATCGTAGAACACTTTTTGGGCAACGGTCTTTTTTCCATCCCACATCAAGCAGTTGATAAACTTGCTGGCCAAAATCGAATCGAACTTCGGATCCGGCTTGAGTTGGGTGCGACTGGCTGTAATTCTTCCCATTTTATTTCAATCTATCTTTGACTATTTTTTGGCACCATAACGACTGCGCGACTGCTTCCGATTTTCGACGCCCAAGGTGTCTTGAGCCCCACGGACGACTTGGTAACGAACACCAGGAAGGTCACGGACTCGTCCGCCTCGAACCAAAACGATCGAGTGTTCCTGAAGGTTATGCCCTTCGCCGGGAATGTATACGGTAACTTCTTTACCGTTGGAAAGACGCACACGAGTAATTTTACGAAGTGCCGAGTTTGGCTTTTTCGGCGTCATGGTCCGTACTTGAAGACATACCCCTTGCTTTTGAGGGCATCTTTCAAGGACTGGTGCCTTGGTGAATTTCCGTTTTTTCTTTCGCTTCTTTCGAAGAAGCTGATTAATTGTAGGCATTTGCTAAATTCCGCTTTCAAGCCATTCCGTGAAAACAGAATGGCCGAGTTTTGTTGTCCAACGTCGTCGGTACAGACCGATGGAAGCTCGTAAAACTACTGGTAAAAGTTTAAATGTCAACCTCTAAATCCCGTTTTCCGGTCCGGCTACCTTCGAAGGTTGCTTGGATTAAGTGTTTAGGACAGCCGAGGTTCGATTTTGCCATCGATCGGCGTTAAAAAAGCTTTTCCTTGTGTGATTTTTCAGGTGCCATCGGCTTTCGGCTCATTTTTGCCGTTGCCACAGCACCTGAATCCATCTTGTGCTTAAACTCCTCCGTTGAGTTCGTCTTGCCACTCTTTTAGGCGATCCCATTCGCCAGTGGCAGCCAACTGGGCCTGATCAGGCCACGTACCAGGATTCATGGATGCCATCATCCCACCTGCTTGGGCAAGGATTTCCTGAATCTGATCCGGCTGGGTGGAAGCCAAAGCCGTAAACGTGCTGATCCCAGCATTGTTAAGCAACTCTTGCACTTTGGGCCCAATTCCTTCTATTTGAGTCAAATCATCGCCGGCAACGATTTTTCCTCCATCAAGTTCATCTTGCCACGCACTTAACTTGTCCCATTCACCAGCAGCCGCCATTTTCGCCTGTTCAGGCCAGGTAGCTGGATCTTGCAAGGTAAATCCGGCCGCGGCCAATGCATCAGAAAGCTGAGAAGCTGGAGTATTGGCAAGTTGATTGAAGTTAATGATCCCTCTTGCATTGAGGTGCTCGGCGATCTTGGGTCCGATTCCTTCAATTTTGGTAAGATCGTCAACATCAATGGTGGTTGGATTGGGGGCTTGTGGAACCACTCGTCCACCCATTAGTTGACCCTGCCAATCTTTTAACTGTTCCCATTCACCAGCTGCTGCCAATTGTGCCTGATCGGGCCAGGTTGCGGGGTCGTAAACTCCCAAGCCACCGATACCATCAAGGATCGAACGAATTGTTTCCGGTCGAGTCGATGCCAAGTCGGCGTAGGTGATGATCCCTGCGGCGGTCAGATAATTTGCAATTGCTGGACCGATCCCTTCGATTTTAGTGAAGTCATCAGGGGTCACTGGCACCGACGGAGCTGGATTGTTCATCACTGAAGAAATCATCATGTTCGGGTCAACCATCATGGGAGCCTCGGATCCCATCATGCGACCTCCATCGAGTTGCCCTTGCCATTCGGCAAGTTGATCCCAAGCTCCTGCTGCCGCCAGTTGAGCTTGATCAGGCCAAGTGGAAGGATCGTGGGCTCCATAACCACCGACCATGTCCAGAATCTCTCGGATGCGTTCGGGCCGAGTTGCCGCCAACTGCGAAAACGTTGAAATTCCAGCCGCACTTAAATGCCCAGCGATCGCGGGCCCGATACCTTCGATCCGAGTCAGGTCATCGGCACCAACTGCGGTACCACCCATGGGGTCGCCCAACATTGATGGAGCGTTGAATTCCTGGCCCATTGGATTCATCGGGTTCATTGGATTCATCGGGTTCATTGGATTCATTGGATTGACAGGATTCATTGGATTGACGGAACTCATTGGATCCATCGGAGGAACTTCCCCGCCAAATCCACCGGCACCAAACGGGTCGCCGCTGCCGAATCCTGAGGCAGGTTGCTGGCCGCCTGCGCCAGCTGATTCAAGCAATGGGAACTGCTTTTCCAGCGAGTTACTTTGCGTTGGCGTATCCAGCAACTCAAGGTTGTAATTGACTTCCGATTCCTGGAAGGTGCGGAACCCGGTCCCGGCTGGAATCAGGTGCCCCAAAATTACGTTCTCTTTCAATCCGACCAAGTTGTCGACCTTCCCGGACAAAGCTGCCTCGGTAAGAACTTTGGTGGTTTCCTGGAAACTTGCAGCTGAAATGAAGCTGGAACTTTGCACGGCTGCTTTGGTGATTCCCAACAACTGAGTGCTATAAGTCGCCTTTTTCGGCTTGGCACTCTTGGCTGGTTTCCCACCGAGCGTTTCGATTTTGGCGTTGGTTTCCTCGAAGACTTCTCGGGGAACGATCTGACTTTTGGTGAAGTCGCTGTCGCCTTTGTCTGTCACTCGGACGCAATTGGCCAATTGATCATTGACTCGTTGGAAATCAAAGCGATCGCAAATCAAACCGGGCAACAAATTGGTATCGCCCGCGGTGTCGATTTTCACTTTGCGAAGCATTCGGGCGATAATAATTTCAATGTGCTTGTCATTAATTTCGACCCGCTGGCTTCGATAGACTTGTTGAATTTCGTGACTCAGGTAGTGCTGGACTGCCTCTTCACCCGAAACTCGCAAAATATCATGAGGAACCAATGGTCCATCGACTAATTGTTGTCCGGCGATCACTTCGTCTTTAGAGTGAACTCGGAATCGTTTTCCTGGAGGAACGAGGTGTTCCACTTCCATGCCGCTTTCTGGGTTGCGAACGATAATCGATCGTTTCCCACGTTTCTTTTCGGCAAGAATTTCAACGACTCCATCAATTTCCGCAAGAACGGCAGGATCTTTTGGCTTTCTAGCTTCGAAGATCTCGGTCACTCTTGGAAGACCTCCGGTAATGTCAGAGATACCTGAAGCTTCACGAGGCGTTTCGGCAAGTGTGGCACCGGCTGAAATCACGGTCCCTTCTTCCACCACGACATTGGCTCGTTCTGGAAGGTAGTATACGTCCAACGGTTTTCCGTCTTCGCCTTCGATGACGATTTGAGGGTGCATGTCCCCTTTGAAATCGACGATTGTTTTTCGAACCGTACCGCTGGCCTCTTTTTCCATTTTCATGGTTTCGCCATCGATAATGTCTTCGTAGCGAACTTTACCAGAAACTTCGGACAGAACGGGAACGACGTGCGGGTTCCACTGACAGAGAACCGTTTTCGGTTCGACTACTTGGTCGTCTTTGACCAACAGAACCGCACCTTGAGGCACCTTGTGGTTTTCGAGCTCTCGGCCTCTCGGATCCAGAATCGCAATCTCACCATTCCGGTTCAGAACGATTGTGTCATTGTTGTCGTTGGTGACGTAGTGCATCCGAGTGATTTTGACCGTCCCACCCTTGCGACACATTTTCTCGTTTTCTTCGGTCACCGTGTTGGCGGTACCACCAATGTGGAAGGTCCGCATTGTCAACTGGGTACCCGGTTCACCGATACTTTGAGCCGCGATGATTCCGACCGCCATCCCCTGTTCAACAAGGTCACCGGTTGACATGTCCATTCCGTAACATCGTCGACAAACACCTAGAGGAGCATCGCAGGTCATCGGACTTCGGACTTGAATTTTTTCTAGACCCAAGTCTTCGATTTTTCTCGCGATCTCAGGAGTGATCATTTGGCTGTCTTCGACGATCAATTCGTCAGTGACAGGGTTGACGATATTTTGTCGGGAAACGCGTCCGTTGATCGCGGTCGCAAGGCGTACTTCTACTTGCTCACCACGGTAAATCACACCTTTCGTGATTCCTTTGGTGGTGCCGCAATCTTCCATTGTAATGACCACGTTTTGTGCGACGTCGGCAAGCTTACGAGTCAAATAACCGGAGTCAGCGGTCTTCAGGGCAGTATCGGCCAAACCTTTTCGGGCACCGTGGGTGGACGAGAAATACTCCAAAACGGAAAGACCTTCCCGGAAGTTCGCTTTAATGGGCGTTTCGATAATTTCACCAGTCGGCTTGGCCATCAAGCCACGCATTCCAGCCAATTGTCGAATCTGTTCGACACCACCACGAGCACCCGAATGAGCCATCAGGAATACTGGATTCACGTAACCCATTCCGCCACGATCATCCGCCTTCATAGCGGCCATCATTTCTCGGGTGATTTGTTCCCTGGCATGTGTCCAGGTATCAAGAACTTTGGCGTATCGTTCCTGCTCGGTAATAACACCACGCTCATAGTGCTTGCGGAATTTCAAAACCTCTTTTTCCGCCGCTGCAACAATCTTTTGCTTCGAGTCGGGTGTCACCAAGTCGTCGGTCGCAAATGAAAGTCCACTTCGGGTACTTTCACTGAACCCAAGTTGGTTCATATCATCGAGCAACTTGATTGTTTGTCGTCGTCCAAGCGTTTGATAACAGTCGGAGATCACCAAGGCGAGGTCACCGCTGCGAAGTGGGTAGTTGTAAAAATCTAGACCTTCAGGAAGCATCATGTTAAACAAGACTCGACCGTAGCTTGTTTCTACAATTTGGCTCGGCAGGCGTTCCTCTTCAGAAACTCGGACGAACCGGCTTTCGGGAAGTCTCACCCTAATCTTGGCATGGAGGTTGATAATTCCCATCGAGTAGGCTGTGTCAGCTTCTTCCAGAGAAGAAAAGACCATGTCTTCACCTTTCTGGTTGGGCAGCATCAGCGTGACGTAATAGCAACCCATCACCGTGTCCTGAGACGGACTCATGATCGGGCGGCCGTTGGATGGTGCGAAAATGTTGTTGGTCGACAGCATAAGCGTGTGGGCTTCGACCTGGGCTTCAATCGAAAGTGGAAGGTGGACCGCCATCTGGTCGCCGTCGAAGTCGGCATTGAAACCCTTACAAACCAGTGGGTGTAAGTGGATCGCGTTTCCTTCGACCAGGGTTGGTTCGAATGCCTGGATTCCCATTCGGTGAAGCGTCGGTGCACGGTTCAAAAGGACTGGGTGATTCTTGATCACCTGTTCGAGGATATCCCAAACTTCCTCGTCCTTTCTTTCCAGCATCTTTTTGGCAGACTTAATCGTATCGGCGTGCCCCATCTCCTTAAGCTTGCGGATGATGAACGGCTGGAAAAGTTCTAGTGCAATCTTTTTCGGTAACCCGCACTGATGCAGTTTGAGCCTTGGACCTACAACGATGACCGAACGAGCCGAGTAGTCGACACGCTTGCCGAGGAGGTTTTCACGGAATCGACCCTGCTTCCCTTTGATCATGTCGGTCAAAGATTTCAGCGGTCGATTCGAGCTACCCAGAACCGGCCGTTTACACCGGTTATTATCAAACAGAGCGTCGACCGACTGCTGCAACATCCTTTTTTCGTTTCGGATAATGACTTCGGGAGCATTTAGGTCAACCAGTTTCCGCAGTCGATTATTTCGATTGATGATTCGCCGATAGAGATCGTTCAAATCCGATGTTGCGAAGTTTCCGGAATCAAGAAGAACCAGCGGTCGAAGGTCGGGAGGAATGACTGGAATCACGTCCAAAACCATCCACTCCGGCTTGTTGTCTGAATCGCGAATCGATTCAACAATTTTCAGCCTGTTGGTCAACTCTTTTCGTGTTTGCTTGGACCCAGTTTCGGCTAATTCAATTCGAAGGTCATCTGACAAAGCCACCAAATCAAGTTCCGCCAACAATTCACGGACTGCATCGGCCCCCATATTGGCTTTGAAACTTCCGTCTCCGAATTGAGCCTTGGCAGCTCGATATTCTTCTTCGGTCAGAAGCTGCTGTTTTTCAAGATCGGTATCGCCGGGGTCGGTGACCACGTAGTCCTGGAAGTAGATCACTTTTTCCAGGCTGCTGGTTTTCATATTCAGCAAGTTACCCAGTCGACTTGGCATCGCTTTAAAGAACCAGATGTGAACGACGGGAGCCGCCAATTCGATGTGCCCCATTCTTTTTCGGCGAACTCGCGAATGAGTGACTTTGACGCCACATCGGTCACAAATCATGCCTTTGTACTTCATGCCGCGGTACTTACCGCACGCGCATTCCCAGTCCTTTTCGGGACCAAAAATTCTTTCGCAAAACAGGCCGTCTTTTTCAGGACGATAAGTTCGATAATTGATCGTTTCAGGTTTTTTGACCTCACCCATCGACCAACTTCGAATGTCGTGGGGCCGTGCCAGAGAAATCTTGACCGATGCGTAATCGTTAATGCGATCGTAGGTGGTGGTGTCGGCGGTTGCCATATAGGTCACCTGTTCCTTGTCTGATTAACCGGGGTTGTCAGGATATTTGTGTTACGGAGTCTTTTGCGTATTTCGAATAACCACGCCTGGCGATTTGAGCCCCTGATTGACCATCAGAGGCTCCCGTTGGTTCGCATTTATTAGCCGCGACGCTTTTCCAATTGCATGTTCAACGCCAAACCACGAATTTCGTTGGTCAAAACGTCGAAACTGGCGGGCGTACCTGCCTCAAGGGTGTTTTCACCTTTGACCATCGATTCGTAAATCTTGGTTCGGCCCTCAACGTCGTCGGATTTTACGGTCAACAATTCTTGTAAGATGTAAGCGGCGCCATAAGCTTCCAACGCCCAAACTTCCATCTCTCCAAAACGCTGCCCACCAAATCTCGCTTTCCCACCGAGTGGTTGCTGGGTGATTAAAGAGTAAGGTCCAGTACTTCTGGCGTGAACTTTGTCGTCAACAAGATGGTGCAGTTTCAACATATAGATGTAACCGACCGTTGTTTCCTGCGAACAAGGTTCGCCAGTTCTTCCATCGTAAAGTGTGTGCTTACCATGCTTGGGCAAGCCGGCTTCATCCAGACACTGGTTAATCTCCTCTTCGGTAGCCCCATCGAACACCGGTGTGATCGCTTGGAATCCAAGTTTGGAGCCAGCCCAACCGAGGTGCGTCTCAAGAATTTGTCCCACGTTCATCCGTGATGGAACACCAAGCGGATTGAGCATAATTTGAACAGGCGTACCATCTTCGAGATAAGGCATGTCTTCAACAGGTAGGATCTTTGAGATCACCCCCTTGTTACCGTGTCGTCCCGCCATTTTGTCGCCGACAGAAATGGTTCGCTTGGTTGCGATGTAAACCTTCACCATTTGAAGGACACCGCTACGAAGTTCATCTCCACGCTTCATGCTATTGACTTTTCGATCGCGAGCGTCGATCGCTTTTTCAACCGCAGGCCAGAGTTCCGTATAGACAGTTTTCACGTTCTTGATTTTATCATCGTTGGACATGTTGCTAACAATGGTTTGTACTCGGAAGCTGCTTGCTTTCTCGGCTACAAACTTGGCGTTCTGATTTTTGACCAATGGAGAATCATCCTCATCGGTCAAAGTTTTCCCGATGATCTCTTCCATCTGTTCGATCATCTGACCAAATGCATCTGCGACAGCTTCGTTACCATCAGATTCTGCCGCTTTTAAATCGGCTTCGAAAACCTTTCTTTCTTCCTCCGAAAGACTGGTTCGTCGTGAGAATCGCTGAGTATCGATCACAATTCCTTCGATTCCCGAAGAAACTTCCAACGAATCATTTTTTACATCTTCACCGGCCCGACCAAAAATCGCGTGAAGCAATTTTTCTTCTGGCGTTAATTCTGTTTTGGATTTCGGAGAGACCTTTCCGACCAGAATATCACCCGGCTTGACATAAGTTCCGACTTGAATGATTCCGCTTTCGTCCAAGTTTCGCAAAGCCTTTTCGCTGACGTTTGGGATGTCGCGTGTAAACTCTTCGCGGCCCAGTTTGGTCTCGCGAACCTCGACGTCAAATTCTTCAATGTGAATCGATGTGTAAGTATCGTTTTGGACCAGTTCTTGGCTGATGATGATCGCATCTTCGAAGTTGCAACCATCAAACGACATGAATCCGACTAGCACATTTCGGCCTAATGCCAGCTGACCCTTGTGTGTCGCTGCTCCATCGGCCAGCACCTCTCCTTTTTCAACTTTTTGGCCAGGTTTGACCAAAGGTTTTTGGTTCTGACACGTTCGTTCGTTGAGGCCGTGATACTTTTTCAACGGATAAATATCATTGCCTACTTCAATGCGAGTCGAATCGACATAATTTACTTTTCCGCCCCGCTTTGCCCGCACCAACATGCTCGAATTTTCGGCAACAGTGACTTCCATTCCGGTACCGACGATGGGCGGCTCAGCGACCAACAACGGGACTGCCTGGCGTTGCATGTTCGAACCCATTAGCGCTCTGTTGGCATCATCATGTTCGAGGAACGGAATCAAGCCTGCTGAAACCCCTACCATCTGAGCGGGAGCGATATCCATGTAGGCAATGTCTTTGGGCGACGCCAGCTCGAAGTCTGCTTTAAATCGAGCAATCACATTGCCCCCCAAAGCGTCTAAACCAACGATTGCACCATTTTCGACTTTGGTATCTGCGGGAGCCACAAACACTTGTGTTTCTTCGTCTGCCCGCAACCAGGCAACCTCATCGGTAACCTTTCCATTTTTGACGATGGAATAGGGCGTGACGAGAAATCCATAATCATCCACGCTGGCATAGATCGCCAGACTAGAGATCAAACCAATGTTGGTACCTTCCGGTGTTTCAATCGGACAGATACGACCGTAGTGAGAAATATGAACGTCGCGAACTTCAAATCCGGCTCGTTTCCGGTTCAAACCGCCCGGCCCAAGTGCCGATAAACGACGCTCGTGAGTCAACTGCGAAAGTGGATTGGTCTGGTCCACAACTTGCGACAATTCACCTCTCCCAAAGAAGTACTCAATCGCGGCCGAAATACTTTTCGGGTTCACGAGACTTCGGGGAGTCATGTCGTCCTGCTCTTTAAGACTCATTCGCTCCTGCACGGTTCGACGAAGCTTTAAAAAGCCTTTTCGCATTTCATCGCAGGCCAACTCGTCAATCGTTCGTAGGCGACGATTACCAAGGTGGTCTATATCATCGACCTGAGCATTTTCGCCGTTGACCGAAAGCTCTAACAAATACTTCATCGATTCCAGGATGTCTTCGGGCCGAAGCGTCATCTCTTTTTCTGGAATCCCAAGTCCTAATTTTCGATTGATGCGGAATCGCCCGACTTGCCCCAAACGATAGCGGTTGGAATCAAAGAACTTTTCGCGGAAAAGCGTTCTTGCCTTCTCCAGAGCTGGCGGGTTTCCTGGCCGAAGCCGCTGGTAAATTCTCAGCAATGCTTCTTCATGGCTTGAGGTCGCATCGTCGAGCAAGGAATTGAAAACTAGAGGCGACCTTGGAGGAAGCATAATCTCACATTCGGTGACTCCAGCACTGCAGATAATTTCAGCAGCATCCTTGGTGATTTTTTGGCCGACTTCAACAATGATCTCGCCAGCGCGATCCGATCCATTGGGATAGACGATGTCGTCAACGGCGACTTTGCCTTCCAATTTTGTCGCGCTACGTCGGTCGCGGACTTTTACTTTGGCAGTATCGTAGAATGCTTTCAGAATTGCCGAATCCTCACCATATTTTGGATCCATCGCTCGCAATAACGTCAGCGCCGAAAACTTACCGCTCTGGTCAATCCTGACGGTCAGAATATCTTTCTTGGTGACGTTAATTTCAATCCAGCTTCCTCGTTCCGGGATGACGCGGCAGCTCGGCAATTTTCTTTCCGAAGTTGCATCCGCTTCTTTAACGAAGTCGATCCCGGGACTTCGGTGCAATTGGCTGACGACAACGCGTTCGGCACCGTTGATGATAAATTCACCACCGCCCAACATGATGGGGATGTCGCCCAGAAAAACTTCCTCTTCCACCGGTTGCTCTTTGTTCAACCTCAGCCAAACTCGGAACGGTTGTCCGTAGGTCAATCGCAGTTGACGACATTCTTCAGGGGTATAGCGAGGCTTCCCTAAATCGTACCGTACGTAGCTTAGGCTAAGCTTTTTGTCATAGCTTTCAATCGGAAAGATTTCCTGAAGGACGCTTTCGATTCCCTGGTTCTTTCTTTTCTCAGCTTCGACATCGGACTGTAAAAATGCGTCATAGCTGTGAGTCTGGATTTTGGTCAGATCCGGGGGAATCTGATATTTTCGCCCACTACCAAAAACTCGAACGGATTCAGGGGTTAAGCGTCGCTCTACTGGGGTTGCCATAAGTATGGAATCTCCGGTATCAGATCATGCTGAAAAATAAGGGTTTACCTCGACACAAAAAAGAGACACCGAATTCAGGCGAACTCGGCGCGCAACAATAGCCCGGCACGAATCCTGGTTCAAAAAAAGTTGACCAAGAATGCGATCAGGCAGCATAGAGGTCCTTGTTTGTGTGCCTCAAAAATCGCTACGAGCGATCCACTCAACGGATCCCGAACGTGAAACGAAATTTCGGCGAAGGTGAAATAAACTGGATGGATCGACAAAATTGAATGGCGTCGAGAGCCGATCCATTCTCGACGCCATCTTTAATTTTTGCGAATGTTGCCAAATTTTAAAAGATCAATGACGATCTTATTTGGCCGTTTCGCAAAAGTAGCCTACTTGACTTCGACAGCACCGCCAGCTGCTTCGACGTCGGCCTTGATTTTTTCGGCTTCTTCTTTCGAAGCAGCTTCTTTCAGGGTTGCAGGGCAGCTTTCTACCATCTTCTTGGCGTCCATTAGCGATGCACCAGTGATAGTTTTGACTACCTTAACAACATCCAGCTTCTTGTCTCCGAATCCAGTCAGAACGACATCGAATTCAGTTTTGGCTTCTGCAGCTTCGCCACCGCCACCACCATCGGCGGCTGCTGCGACGACAACTCCACCACCAGCGGCGGCTTTGATTCCGTGCGTTTCCTCTAGATAATCGCTCAGCTCTTTGGCTTCTTTCAAAGTCAATCCAGCGATTTGGTCGCCAAGTTTTACGGCAGAATCGGAAAATTCTACGGTTGCTGCTTCTTCAGACATGATTGTCACACCTTTCTCGTATCAGTGAATCTTGTAGCTGCGGTCACTCAAGATTCAGAATTTTTAATAAGAATGATTTAAAAACCGGTAGCCTTGCCGCTCAACTCCGGAACGATTTGCAACGATGGATGTTGCAACTTATTCCTCTTCAGCCTTTTGTTTAATTTGGCTAACGAGCGCCCCTCCAGGACCCTTGAGCTGTGCAACAAGTTGAGATCCAGGACCAAGAATCTGTCCCACCAACATGGAAAGCTGTTCCTCTCGGTTTGGCCACTTGCTGATTTCCTTAACTTTTTCAGGGGACAGTTGCTCACCCCCCATAACTCCGCCGGTGGTCTTGAAGATCTCAAACTCGGCTTCATCTTTATCCAGTTCGGTTACCTCTTTCACGAGGGAAACGAAATCATCCGCACCCCAGATTACTGCATGGGAACCGCCAATACCTTCAAATGCTGCTTCCAGCGAAGTGCCTTCGGTTGCTCTGCGAGCCAAACTGTTTTTGATCACGACCATGCCAATCCCTTTTTGGCGGAGCCGCCGCCTAAGATTGGTGGTTGAGTTAGCATCCATTCCGACAACGTTCGCCAAGACGCAGTCTTCAACGCCATCTAAGCGATTGGCAAGATCTTTGGTTAACAGGTCTTTTACTAACTTACTCATGTGCCTTCTCTTGTTTTGTGTTTCAGCTTAGAAGCGTCTTCGAATTTGCTTTTCCAAACTAACTAGGCTGCCAAAGGAACCCCTGGGCTCATCGTGGCTGCCAACGCAATGCTTTTTACGTAAGAGCCTTTCAGCGAACTCGGCTTTAAAGACTCAATGAAATCCAGGAATGCCTGAACATTTTCAGAAAGCTGTTGAGGGCTAAAACTCAATCGGCCAACTACGGCGTGTACATTGCCGCCGTTGTCATTACGAAATTCGACTTTACCCGCCTTGTATTCCTGAACCGCTTTTGCGACATCTGGAGTGACGGTTCCAGCACGAGGCGATGGCATTAAACTTCGAGGCCCGAGCACTCTTCCCAGCGGACCGACGACCCCCATCATATCGGGAGATGCGATACAGACATCAAAGTCGAGCCATCCGTCGCTGATTCGTTTCGCCAGTTCTTCTTGACCCACTTCGTCAGCACCCGCCTCTTTGGCTGCTTCGGCGGCAGCATCTTTGGCGAAAACCACAACCCTTTGAGTCTTCCCGATCCCATGAGGTAACACAACCGATCCCCTGACGATCTGGTCCGCCTGTTTCGGGTCGATGCCAAGATTCATGTGGATCTCAACCGTTTGGTCAAATTTGGTCCCGTCAAAACCCTTCAGGATTTCTACGGCCTGACCCAAATCAACGGGCTCGACAGGTACTTTGGCTTCTAATTCTCTGTATCTCTTGGAACGCTTCATTGCTATGAACTTTCACTCTGAAATTTCTACCGCCGTCATCCTGCCGAGCGATTTGGCTAATATTCGATATTTGACACAGTCAATTAACCGTCGACGATGATCCCCATGCTTCGAGCGGTCCCTTCGATCATTCGACAGGCGTGCTCAAGATCGCGGGCATTCAGGTCATCCATTTTCTTTTCGCAGATTTCTTCGATCTGTTTTCGAGTCACTGTCGCAACCTTATCTCGGTTGGGAACACCAGAACCCTTTGCAATACCTGCAGCCATTTTCAACATTGCTGCCGCCGGTGGGCTTTTGGTGACGAAATCAAAACTACGATCGTTGTAAACCGTAACGATGACCGGAATTGGGGTCCCATTGTACTCCTTGGTTTTATCGTTGAACTGTTGAACGAATTGACCAAGGTTGATCCCGAACTTACCTAACGAAGTACCCACAGGAGGGGCCGGGGTGGCTTGTCCGCCTGGAACCTGAAACTTTGCCTGACCTGTAACTTGCTTTGCCATAACTTAATCTTGTTTTGAATCGCCGGTAACCGGAAAACCGCTTAACGGACACTAAACCTTTTCAACATGCCAATGATCCAGTTCCACCGGATTCGGGCGACCAAAAATATTAATCATGACCGTAATTCGGCCATTGCGTTCGTCGACGTTGGATACATCGCCTTCGTGGTTTTGGAAGTACCCTTCTTTGACGCGGACACGGTCGGAAACCTTAAAGGGAATCGCCGTTTTGATGTTTTCCTCGCCCTCTTCTTCTTCCTCTGGCCTTGCTGAAGCAACGATCCGGCTAATTTCATCCGACGACAAAGGAGTCGGTTTTCCGGCAGCACCGGTAAAGTCGCCAATCCCAGATGTTTCTCGAACCAGGAACCAGGAATCGTCGTTAATCGACATATTTACGACGATATATCCGGGATAAAGCTTTCGTTTAACGATCCTCTGTTTTCCTGCCTTGGTAAATTCGCGAACGTCTTCAGTCGGAACTAAGACTTCTCCAAAGTAGCGATCCATTCCGGCAACTTTGACTCGCCTTTTCAGCGTGTCGCAAATTGAATTCTCTCGGTTGACCTGGACTTTCAAAATATACCAGTCCATGGTGACTTCTTCGCCATCGTCAACGACAACTGCTTCATCTACAAATTCTTCGATCGGAGAAACATCTTCGTCGTCAACCAATTCATCATCGTCGTCGTCATCGACCATGTCGGCAGCGGAGAATCCAAATTCATTGAGCTCTTCTTCCTCGAACTCCTCTTCATCTTCATCTGCCGAAGATTCAGTATCTCCGTTTTCTACTCCCCCGCCCTCGTCTTCTGCTTCGACGCCCTCGGTGACTGCCTCGGGTGCCGAACCCAAGACTGCTTCTTCAATCGGATTCTCTTCAGTGGTCGAGGCGTCGGATTCAACTTCCTCAATCACCGCTTCGGCCGTGTTTTCTGACTCGTGATCGTTGGCCGGTTCTTCTTGACCGCCAGTTTCTTTTTCTACTGAAGCTGCTTCTGGCGAAGTTGACTCCGATGAGACATTTAACTGGTCACCCTCGCCACCCGCCGTCGGGTCATCGCCGGCAGTTTTCATACCTGAATTTTCACGGGCAACTTCATCGCTTTTTTCAACTTCCCCATTGCCGCCTAACGAATCGGTGGCTGGTTCAGAAGTCCCTGAAATCGCTGCTGAACCTTCCCTACTTTCTTGACTGGAAGCGGGTTGGTTCAGTTCGTCTTTTAATTCTTCTTCCGCCATCGACTATCCAGAAATCCAGGTGTAAAGCTTCGAGAACAGCGATCCATCTTTGGAGTAACGAATTCCGATCCCTTCGAAAATCAAGGTCCAGATTGCGTCAAACAAAAACAAGAAGAAAGCCATGGCGAAAATGACAAAAATTACGACAAGCGAGGCATTCCAAAGTTCTTTTCGGGTGGGCCACGAAACCTTGTTCATCTCCGCTTCCACTGAAATCAAGAAATCAGCAAAAACAGCGTAATTCACAACTCGATAGCTCACCCAAACCAAAGCGGCAGCCACCAAGACCATCACCAGGATCGAACTTGCACCCAAACCAGACAACAATGAAGAAACCTTAAGCTCCCAAGCCACGAAGCAGGAAAGCAAAGCCAGGGCGAAAAATGTGACTTGACGGACCACCCGTCCCTGATTTGGCTTGTACAAACCAACTCGAAACAACTCGGCGAACAACCCACCTTGGGCTGACTCCGTTTTCTGATTTTGTTTTGCCAATGAACTCATTGTTACCTCACCTACGAAAACTGACCTAAATCCGTTTTTGTCTAACTTTCGCTTAAAACCATTCCAGTCGCACCGGACCTCAAGCAGGGGCGGAGGGACTTGAACCCGCAACCGCTGGTTTTGGAAACCAGTGCTCTGCCAATTGAGCTACACCCCTTCAAACATCACTAAATCGCCCCAAAAAAATAGAACTATTCAGCTAAAATCCCCTCAGCTTCTCAACCGGCAAACACAAATAAACCATGCCGCATAATTGCCGGAAAGCGTCGCGCGAAAACCGCACGACGCTTTTCCAAATCTTAATCCGGCTTACCCAGCCACTTTACTCGACGATCTTGGTTACAACGCCTGAACCGACGGTTCGGCCACCTTCACGAATCGCGAATCGAACTCCATCATCCATCGCGATCGGTTTTTGCAACTCAACAGTCAACTTCACGTTATCGCCAGGCATGCACATGTCGGCATCTACCAAATTAGCTGTACCTGTCACGTCCGTGGTTCGGAAGTAAAACTGAGGACGATACCCGCTAAAGAACGGAGTGTGTCGTCCACCTTCGTCCTTACTCAAACAGTAAATTTCAGCTTCGAACTTACTGTGAGGGGTGATCGAACCTGGCTTGGCCAGAACCTGTCCACGCTGAATGTCTTCTCGTTTGACACCACGCAACAGGCATCCAACGTTATCGCCGGCTCGACCCTCATCGAGGATCTTCCGGAACATCTCAACACCAGTGCATGTTGTCTTACGAGGCTCAGCTTCGAGTCCGATGATTTCGACTTCTTCACCCGTCTTTAATACGCCTCGCTCGATTCGCCCCGTCGCAACAGTACCGCGACCTTCAATCGAGAAAACATCTTCGATTGCCATCAAGAACGGACGATCTTCTTCACGCTGAGGCTCAGGAATGTACTCGTCGATGGCATCCATCAGGTTACTAATACACTGCGAAGCGTCCGCATCGGAAGGATTCTTCAGAGCCGGTAGAGCACTACCGCGGACGATTGGAGCATTGTCTCCATCAAACTCGTACTTGCTAAGCAACTCTCGAACTTCCATTTCAACCAACTCAAGCAATTCCTCGTCATCGACCAGGTCGCACTTGTTCAGGAAAACGGTAAGTGCCGGAACGTCGACCTGACGAGCCAACAAAACGTGCTCTTTCGTCTGAGGCATTGGGCCGTCGGCGGCAGAAACCACCAGAATTGCGCCGTCCATTTGAGCGGCTCCAGTGATCATATTTTTAACGAAGTCTGCGTGACCCGGGCAGTCGATGTGAGCGTAGTGCCGATTGTCTGTTTCGTATTCTACGTGAGCCACGGCGATCGTAACGGTCTTTGTCTCGTCTCGAACCGTACCACCCTTGGCGATATCAGAATAATTCTTCGCTTCCGCCAGACCCTTGGCAGCCTGAACAGCGAGGATCGCCGCAGTGGTGGTCGTCTTCCCATGGTCAATGTGCCCAATGGTACCCACGTTCACATGCGGTTTGGTCCGCTTAAATTCTTCCTTGGCCATACCTTCTTACTATCTCTCTCATAAAAACTAACAACAACCAAGTTAAAATTCGACCGGACTACGTCGCCCTGAGCCGAAACAAAAAAAGAGCTGCTGATGGGATTTGAACCCATGACCTCGTCCTTACCAAGGACGCGCTCTACCACTGAGCTACAGCAGCAGCCGATAACAAAGCTCAAATCACATCGCTACCCTATTCAGGATAACAACCAATGAGCGGGTGAAGGGAATCGAACCCTCACCACCAGCTTGGAAGGCTGGAGCTCTGCCATTGAGCTACACCCGCTAACGTTTTGACATCCCGAAACGATCCCGGGGTTGTCATCACCGATCCATTAATGTAGCAATTTGGATGAAAAGCCCAATGACAACTATGAAAAAAAACAGAAATCGGAGCCAAAAACTCCTCACTTCTAAATTTTCACAAAACCAACATCATCTCCAGCCATCTGCCAAGCGGACACCAACTCGGTTTTTGCCGAGAATCCTCCGCCTTGCCGAACTGACTATCAGGTCTGGACGCTTTCACCAAAATGCCAGCTAATGTTGCCATCGTTTCCTCCGAATCGGAAGGAAAGATAAGCCAGTGGGGGGAGCAGGATTCGAACCTGCGAAGGCAGAGCCAACAGATTTACAGTCTGTCCCGTTTGACCGCTTCGGTACCCCCCCAGCGTTGCCACATTTAAATTGGCCTTAAAAGCCGGCAGAGGGACTCGAACCCACGACCTGCGGTTTACAAAACCGCTGCTCTAGCCAACTGAGCTATGCCGGCACTAGCTGGAATCGGGAAAGTATATCCAAAACCCTTTTCCTCGCAATACGAAAAATGGAGCCGATTCGGACCGATCCGGTTCACATTTTTGTCGATTTATCGGCAGCATGGACGCTCAAATTCGGCAACTTGGCAAGACTTCCTCAATTTCTGGTAAATTCGATTTGTCCGCTCTCACTTGGGCTCGTTCTACCAGCAGCTTGGCGCCCATGTATGATCATGACCAGTTGGGTAGTGCCTGATTTTTGCGATAAGCTTGGTCACAAAGGAACACCATTCATTCGAAACGATCAACTGGTTTTGTTTACCGTGGTCAAATCATTGAAACCTAATCTTTCTTTTTTGGCTTGCCAGGGAATCTGCGGTTCAAAACTTCAACCTTCTTTTTGGCCTCGGACAGAACTGGTACATGAAAACGGGTGCGTTCTTCGTCCGTTACGGCCTTCTCGTCAATCTCATAGAGGCGGAATTGGGAATCTGTTTTATCTGAGACGTATTGTGTGCCGTACCACTGCGGCTTTTCCAATCGCATCATGAGCCGATCCCAGGCGGCAGCGGAGAGCCAAAGGGCACGCTCCGATTCTTCTATCTGTGCTGAAGTCCAAGCAAGGCTGAAAGCTAAACGAAGATCGTCGGCAGAATGGCCATGTTGAAATACCATCGCCGCATGGTAGAAATCGCTGGCGGTTTTTAATCTTCCACCACGTAGCTCTTCTAAAGCCTTGCTGCGGCGTTCTTTATCTCGGTTGATTATTTCTGAATTCATCGAACCAGCTTTTCTATCCGCTTGATCGGCATCGAATAAACCAACCAAGACTTTGTTGTCATCTGGAAATCGGGTGAGTCCCGGTATTGTGTAATTGGCAGATAACGTCGCTGCCAAAAAAAGTCCGATGCACGCGATTGCCAAAGCTATCCGCTTCATGATGATACCCTTAGTTAGAAAAGCTTAGATCTCAGTAACATAACCAATTGGTGCCAATTTGTTCTGCTGTCCGTTGTTAGGGTCTGATTGCGAGAACTCCGAAAGACAAACATGGTTTTCTTAGCGTCAGATCTAATTAAGTACTCGCGAAACATTTATGTACCGGCTTGCTTAGTGAATAACCCACAAAAATCGAATTTTCAGTGACGCTAGCCGGTAACTTCATTCATGGCGGGTCCTAAGTTTAACAAGCTGAGGTGATACGTTGAAAGTCTGCTGGTTCCCATTGTTGGTCAGGATCGACCATCGTTGCAATTACTGACTGTGTTGACATAGGAGCCGCGGCTTCCACCGAATGGTACTTCCTTTAAAGTTTCAGCGTCAATTTCCGAGCGGTTGGGCTCTAACTAGCAGCCGATTCGATGCACCAAGTTTTACCAGAGGCCGAAAGCCATGCCTGTCCCTTGCCCCTTATGTCCCTTGCCCCTTATGTCCCTTGCCCCTATGTCTAGTTCGGTTTTTAGTTGAAGAACTTGTTTTGCTCGTTAAGTTGAGATAAGAGAATTTTGTGACTTTATCGCGTGGAACTCTCTATTTTTAGTTTTTTAACAAAGGGTTGGTTGGTATGCGTATTTTTAGTGTCCTTGCGGTGGCCCTATTGTGCCAAAGTAATTTCATTGCGTTTTCCCAAGATGATATCGCCTCACAGAACACGGTGAATGGGTATACCATCATTCCCCAGCCAGACGGATCGGTTATATATGAGCAAATCAATTCAGGTCCTGTCGATCCTGCGAAATTGAGCCCAAGAGAACTCTTATTATTGGCACGATTCCAAAAGACAATGGCCGTCGAGAACGCGAATAGCGGGTGTAATCTTTTGCTGAATCGGTTCAATATTGATCAGGTAAATGCATTGGTAGATTTGGAGTTGACTGAAAATCAACGGGATGAGATTGAGTCAACAAAAAGATGGCTAAAGAAAAGTCTGAGTGACAATCCTCATGACGAATTGAATCTAAAGGTGCAAGCGGTTGAAAAAATCAGATTTATCCTCCTTCCTGAACAGCTAAATTCGATTTCAGGTGCGTCACTTCGAATTGGTGAACTATTTAAGTTCATTCAAGGACAGAGAGTCGCTGCTTATTTGAATTTGACAGAAAACCAAATTACCCAAATTGATGAAGATTGTCGTAGAGCAAATGACGCTTTGCTTAAAGCCATCCTATCACATCAAAAGCTACTTGAAGAGAAACGATCGGAGCTTCTTGACATATTACATAGGCTAGACGAAGGTCAAATTAAAAAATTGAGTGGTCTTCTGGGGAGACCGCTTGATGATGCTTTTTTTGATAGTTCCGACCTGCAGTTTATGTACCAAATTACATCACCCCGAGAATCATCGCCGCGAAACAACTTGCCGTGATGGTTGTCGGAGACTTCTTTTGCACGTGGTTCCCAATGCTGGCCAATTCAATCCGGACAGGATTTTTCGGTAACCGTGGTAAATGGCCTGTCCCTTGAGTTCCGTCCCTTGAGTTCCGTCTCTTGAGTTCCGTCTCTTGAGTTCCGTCTCTTGAGTTCCTTGAGTTTCGGAAACGAGCAATATCCAATTCACACTGATAACGGCCGGCTCTTTCCTGAAGATACCCAAAAAGAGCCAAAATATTGCATTAAAGACGTACCGGATGGATTTTATCGGCATTGCGTTTTGAGTTGCCGTTGGCAACATGTGGTTGGCGTAGAAGGCGATGTGCAAACATGTGGTCAACTATGGGAAGGTGACCATTGGATTTACCATTGCCTACCGTATTCTCGGGGAGAGTGTTGATCGAGGCGATGTAATTAGCAATCAAATTGGAATCGTGGTAGATGGCCGGTCCCCTGAGTTCCCTCCGGGAGTTGTCAACCGCCCAATGCGTCAGAATGGGGGTCGACGGCATTACCAATTTTTTGCTCAGCTCAAATCCGTGTCGGATTGAAACGCGATACCTGACAAACTCTTTTAAAAACCGAGTGACCAACCGAGTGACATGGAAGTTTACTCCTACGATTCCGA
>JBCCSJ010000036.1:0-27909 GCA_039200505.1 Planctomycetota bacterium
CGACATCATGCAGGCAGGACACAGGCCACCAGGCAAGAAATTTTGCTGTTCCACACCACATTTTGCACATTTTTGATTCATCGGGGTTCCCTGAATATCGGATTCATCAATTGTCTGCTAACGAATAAGAAATCCGCACGAGTGGTAACAGAAATTTTGGGGAAAAATTGGCCAGTCGGCAAAATATCCTCTGTTAAGAAGATTTTTAGTCCCGGAGGCATCCAACTATTTGGCCATAATCGCAAATAAGGTCGGCATTTCGGTCTTACTTGCCCGACAAAGCCCGAAATAGATCTTCGATTTCGTCATCAATGTTGGATCCATTTTCAAGTGTTTGAGCCACAATCAGTCGGATGGATTCCCGATATTTTTGCCGTAGCCGCATTGCCGAAACTTTGACTGCGTTAGGCGTGGTTTGAAACCGATCAGCGATTTCTTGGTACTCGGCCTGAGTCATGGATACACCAGAAAGCGTCATCTGCGTCGCTTCGTAAAACTCAAGTCGACCTTTCGACTCAAATTCGTTGCGGAGATTTTCGACGGCTTGCTGAAGGATCGTAAGGGCCCAGTTGCGGTCAAAAAGTTTTTCAGCAGTCAGGTTTTCAGCTGGCTCTAGTTGATATTTTTTTTCGGCGTCTTCAACATTCAACGAAAAAACGATTCGCCCACCGCCCCTTTTAATCGCCTTTTGTTTTTCGATCTGCCTTGAAGCGTATCTTTTTACCGCCGACATCAAAAACCAACGGAATCGCCCCTTGGCGGGAGAAACATCATCCAAGTATTTTTTTTCAATCAGTTCTGCCAAAAATCCCTGAACAAGATCCGTTGCAGAGTCCGGGTCGTAACCCTTGCGACGCAAAAACGCAAACAAGGGGTACCAATATAGATTGCAAAGTTGTTCTAGCGATTCGCGGCGGACTTCCGAATCATGTTCGCGCGACGAAGCGACCATACTCCAATGAGTTGTTTCAAAATCGTGATTAGGCGATGGCTCGGTCATTTTCCAATTGTATCTCAAACAAGTGAACAGGTAATTGCCACTTTAGATATCCAGACCGGATAGCGAATCACTTGCAACTGCAATAATTTGTTCGATTCGCAGGCGAATGGCATCATGAGAATTTTGTTTGATTCGCAGGCGAATGGCATCATGAGAATTTTGTTTGATTCGCAGGCGAATGGCATCATGAGAATTTTGTTTGATTCGCAAGCGAATGGCATCATTACCTTATTCGTAAAATTGGGCCAAACCCCGAATGTAATCGAGAGCCTCCGGCAATTCTGTGACTTGCTGGCCAGGTCGGCGACCTTTTCGATCGCAATCGCCCAACAGGCAAAGTTCGTCGAAATTTTCATCAGCCTCAAGTCGACGACGAGCTCTGGAACCGATGCTACGATCGTGGATGCGATGCGCGAAGTGAAGATTCTCAATGAGCCAATATGTTCTTGGTGTGATCAATTCCTTGAGCGCTTCAAGGCCACTTTCGATCGGATTTAGTGGATCGATCGCCTTACCAATATCGTGCAACAAAGCTGCAAGTAGAAATTCTTCGTCATAAGGCAGGCAGTCGCAGGCAAGGTCAAAAACCTGCAGCGAGTGGTAGAGGGCGTCACCTTCTGGATGAGTGGTAGGTGGTTGCTGAACGCTTTCCAGAGCTAACAAACACTGGTAATAAAAATCAAACGGATCCTGAGTCCGATCTCCAGTTGGAACGTTGACGATTCCATTGAGACTTTGCAACTCATCGCGGATTTCTTGTTCTGTCGGAAGATCTTTTGGTTTTACCCAGTTTTTACACAGACTTCTGGCCGCGTTCCATTTGGCTTGGTTGATATCGGATTCTTTGTTTTGGTACAGCATCAGAGCTGCTTGAAAGGCAATCTGTCGCCTCAGTTTGGAGGTTTCCATATTCTTGAGCCATGTGGCCCACGACTTGAAGATGAATTCGTCTAACTCAAATTTTATCAATCTTTGGGCGTTAAATGAACGATTGATCCACCGGAGTTCAATCTCTTTCGACGACGGGAACCAGAATCGGACCTACGTCAGTTGATAGTTTGAACTGTGAGTAAGCCAACATTTGGCAGGAAAATGAAACGGTCTTAATCCCCAAATAGGGTCTAGGAATCTGGCTTTAAGCTCATTTTGTTCAGAATCCGCTTAGCTCGACACTTTTTAGGTTTCCAGTGAGTATCAAACATGTGTTTTAGACGGTCGTTTATTATGCTACCAAAGTGAAAACGATCATTCTTTTTTGCCCAAATTTGCGCCCGTTCGATGGACCCACGCCAACTTGCCGATTCAACTCGCGATCGAATCCTGACAAAAGCAGGACCGATTTTTGCCGCGAAGGGGTTTCGTGGCACGACGGTTCGTGAAATTTGCGATCACGCCAACGTCAATTTGGCGAGTATCAACTATTACTTCGGCGACAAACAAAAGCTGTACAACGAGACTGTTGTGTTGGCCCGAAATATGAGAGTTGAAAAAGTCCCCTACCCAGACTGGGACGAATCGACGCCAGCCAGTCAAAAATTGGCTGACTTTATTTACGTGATTCTGGAACGACTCGTTGCGATGGAATCCGAGCCGTGGCAGGTCCGCCTGTTGATGCGTGAAATTCTTCAACCTTCGGAGGCATGTCGCCATCTGGTTCGTGATTACTTTCAACCGTTCTTCCAAGCATTGCTGAGGATTGTGGATGATCTTGTAGGTTGCCGACTGCCCGAACATGAGCGTAGCAAAATCGGATTCAGCGTGATCGGACAGTGTCTTTTTTATCGGTTTGCGGGTGACGTTTCCGCCCTGATGATCGGGACCGAACTCTACGAAGGTAAATTTGATCGACGCCAACTGGCCCAGCATATCACGAAATTTTCTTTGAATGCGATCGAACAAATTCGAATGGATCACCAAACATCCGAGACGGAAAACGCTCCGAACCTATCAACCAGAATGGAACCTTAAAATTCGCCTGCTTTCGATTGTTGAATGTGATTGAAGCCGAAGTTTAGAAACAAACGCAGAACCATGCCTGAAACCGAACTCAAAACTGCAACTCCCGATCCAATTTCAAATCCTGATTTAAACAAATCGGTAGCCGAAAGTAATCCGAAGGAGGGGAGTGCCGTTGTTGCCAACCAACCCGTGGAGCAGTACCCGAACCCCGAAGTCAAAAGAGATCTCAGTTCGGAACTGGCAAAGTACTTTTTGTCGGCAATCATCCTCGCCGCCGGAATCGGGATGGCTGTTGGACTTTCCTTGCTGAAAAAAGATCCAGGGAGTCAGGATCCCAAGGAACTGGATTTGTTGGTCCGTACCGTTCAAGTTGAGCCTATTGCCGGTGAACTGGAATTAACAGTTTCCGGAAGCGTCGTCGCTTATCGAGAAATCCGAGTGGCTTCGGAAATCGCAGGAAGAATCAGTAAAAAAAACGCGGTTTTCGAGGCTGGTAACTTTGTCAAAAAAGGAACCCCGCTCATTGAGATTGACCCGCTCGACTACCAATTGCAACTCGATACCAGAAAGGCAGAAGTCGAACAGGCGGAAAAGTCACTTCTTGAGAATGAGGAAGAAGTAGTTGGTGCCCAGCGAAACCAAAAGCTTGCCGAAAGAGAATTTGAGCTCGCGAAAAAAGATTTTGAAAGAAATGCCAAAATCAGAAATTCGCTTTCGGACACTGAAATGATGCAGGCCGAAAAAAGTTTGTTGGCGGCGGAACTTACCGTGACTTCCAGGCAAAACACGCTGGGTCTTTTGACGGCCAAGAAAGCCAAAATGGAGGCTGCATTAAAACTTGCCAAAGCCAATTTGAAGCGAGCTGAACTGAATTTGCAAAAAACCGTAGTGGTTGCTCCGGATGATGGGGTCATTGTTAGTGAGATGGTGCAAGAAGGTGACTATGTTCGAGCCGGCGATACTATATTGACTTTCGAAGATACTAGCCAATCCGAAGTGCTCTGCAATTTAACTCCTACGGATCTTAAGTGGATTATTGACAACTCACCTGCTGGTGTGGATTTCGTTGAAAACAACGACAACGAGAATCCAGCTTCGGTTTATTATTTGCCCAAAAGTCGGGTATCGATCTACGAACCGGGTGAAGAAGAAATCGTTTGGGAAGGCGTGCTCGAACGATTCAACGGGGTAGGTCAAGATGCCGATTCACGAACCGTTCCAACCCGAATTTCAGTCAAAGATCCGATTGTAGAACACAACAATCAACGGCGGGCTTTGGTTCGAGGGATGTTCGTCAAGTGTAAAATCCGGGTTCGGACCAGCACCGAAAATGAGGATCAATCGTTTGTTGCAATTCCCGCCATCGCAGTCGCGCCTGGCAATGTAGTGTGGACTGTCGTCGATGGAAAACTCAAGAAACGAGAAATCGAAATCGTTCATAGTATCCAAAATGCAACCGAAGATGGCGGTGAAGTTTTCATCGCCCGCGAGATGGATGGGGCGATCAAGAAAGGTGATCAAATTGTCGTCACGCCGATGACGCTTCCCGCGGACGACAAAAAAGTGATCGTTGCCAAAGGTTCAGAGACCGATTTCGAATCGGAATCCAATTCTGAATCTGTTACTGAATAATTTAAGTAGTGATCTTTATCAGGTCTTTTTCAACTTACAGAGTGACACATGAAATCGGTAATTCGCTGGGCCATTAAGAATTCGCCAGCAATGAATACTTTTTTGATCGCAGGTATGGTCATCGGCACCATCAGCATGGTCATTATGCGACGAGAAGTGTTCCCGAATTTTGCCCTCGAAATTGTTCTTGTGGCTGTTCCTTTTCCCGGAGCAACGCCCAACGAGACTGAAGAAGGGATCTGTCAAAAAGTTGAATCGGCCGTAGCCAATCTGGATGGGATTCGAAAAATGACTTCCGTCGGAGCCGAGGGGGTCGGTTACGTTATTTTAGAGTTGGCCAATGATGTTTCAGACGTTCAAAAAATCCTGAACGATGTTCGGTCTGAAATAGATCAGATCAAATCGCAGATGCCTCCCAAAGCAGAGGATCCCACGGTCCAACAGATTATCTTTCGATCTCCGGTCATTTCTGTCGGCATTCTAGCACCCGGCAAAGAAACCCGTGGGCCACCGACCCTGGAACAAGAAGTTGCGCTTCGAGAAATTGCTGAAGAGGTCAGGCGAGAATTGATCGAACTGCGTGCTGTTCCGCCCAGTGATCCTGTTCGATGGGCCCTGCGAGGACTGTTCCAACCTAAAGGCCCAGCGATTTCCAACGCTGTAATTTCGGCGGCTAAGCCGTACGAAGTTTCGGTCGAAGTTTCTGAAGATGATCTTAGTAAATACAATCTGTCTCTCCAAAAAATTGCTCAAACAATCCGATCTCAAAACGCGGATACTCCGGGCGGGACAATGGAGACAGCCAGCCAGGAAGTATTGCTTCGTGGGAACAACAAACGTGAAATCGGCAAAGAGATTGAAGACCTGCCCCTAAAAACCGTCGGATCTGGCAGTAGTCCGCTGACGGTCGGCGACATCGGAAACGTCATCGACGGTTTTGCTGATACACCATCAATTCACTTGATCAATAACCGGCAAGGCCTAACGATCAAAGTGACGAAAACTCAGGCGGAAGATCTGTTTACCGTCGTCGAAACCGTCAAAGATTATGTCGCCAACAAAACGCTTCCTGCTGGGTACGAGATTGTGACGTGGGGTGACGTTTCGTATGACGTACGGGACCGGATCGAACTGCTATCTCGAAACGGAGGTCAGGGACTGCTGTTAGTGTTCATTGTTCTGGCTTGTTTCCTTGATTTGAGGCTCGCTTTTTGGGTCGCCATGGGGATTCCTGTATCCATTTTAGGAGCCGGAACCGTATTGCTGGTCACCGGTCAAACTTTAAACATGTTGACCATGTTTTCGTTCTTAATGGCGTTAGGGATTGTCGTCGATGATGCCATCGTGATTGGTGAAAACATCTATGCCAAGCGAGAAGAAGGATTGCCGTTTGTAAAAGCAGCGATTGATGGCACGTCCGAAGTCTTACCCAGTGTGATTGCCTCGGTGGCGACCACGATTATTGCGTTCATGCCGCTTCTTTACGTGACCGGAGTCATGGGTAAGTTTATTTCGATCATGCCCGTAGCGGTCATTGCCATGCTGGTCATCTCACTGGTGGAAAGTACATTCATCCTGCCGGCTCATCTGGCTCATAATGATAATCTGGTGACCAAAACTTTAAGCATATGTCTCTACGTGTTTAAGCCCTTTTTATTCATTATTCAGGCCGCCAATAAACGAGCCTCGGCGGCGATGGATTGGACGATCGATCACTTTTATGAGCCGCTTCTTTATTGGTCGTTAAGAAATAAGCGAATCTTGTTGTCAAGTGTGACGACATTGGCAATGTTCTCGCTGGGATTGATTTTGGCGGGGATTGCTCCGTTTTCTATGATGCCCAACATGGACGGTCGTGAAGTCAACGCCACCATTGCATTTCCAAATGGAAGCCCTGAAGTTTTTTCGATGGCTGCAGCTGATGAATTGGAAGCCGCATTCTTGAGGGTGGACGAAAGAATAAAAAAAGAAACTGGTAAATCTGTCATCAAAAATCTATACCGAAGGATTGGTGAAGTTGGGGATCAGAACCTGGGGCCCACTGGCGTCACCGCAGGAAGCCACGTTGGAAGTGTGGAAGTTCAATTAACTCCGCCGTCCGAAAGGACTATCAGTACCACCAGAATCAATGCGATGTGGCGTGAAGAAATGCCAAAAATACCGGGCACTGAAGTGATCCGATTCTCTGTCCCGTCGATGGGACCCGGTGGAGCCGACATCGAATTTAAATTACTGGGTGACGGTGAGAATTCCGATTTGCTCGAAAAAGCCAAACTGGAATGTAAAGAATTTTTGGCGACCAAGTTGGGCGTGTCAGATATCGAAGACGACTCGAAAGCTGGAAAATTCGAGTTGATTATTCGCCTCAACGAACTTGGACGATCTCTCGGATTAGACGAAACCACATTGGCGAACAACATTCGCGCCGGTTATTTCGGTGAAGAAGTCATGAGACTTCAACGTGAAGAACACGAAGTAAAACTGATGGTGCGTTATCCAAAAAGTGAAAGAGAAAGCCTCTACGATTTTCAACAAATTCGGATTCGGGATAACCAACAGGTAGAACGGCCGCTGACCGAAGTCGCCGAAGTTTACCTGAAACGGGCACCGGCCAAGATCAATCGAATCGATCAACGGCGAAGCGTCACCATTTCAGCCAATGTCGATCGCGAGAAGTCAAATCCCAACGACATTATCAATGAGATGAAAAATGAATTTCTGCCGGAACTATTCGAAACCTATCGAAAAGATTATAACGTTTCGCTGGCTGTAAGTTGGGAAGGCGAAGCGGCCCAAAATCAGGAATCAATCGCCAGCATGATGACTGGCTTTGGCGTGGCAATCCTGGCGATGTTTGTCCTGCTGACGCTTCAATTTCGGTCTTATGCCCAACCGGCGATCATTTTGGCAATTATCCCGTTCGGATGGCTCGGTGCCGTTTTAGGGCACGCGATCATGCAATTAGATCTGACGCTTTTCAGCTTTTTTGGACTGATTGCACTAACAGGGGTGGTTGTTAATGATTCGATCGTGCTGGTTGACTTTATCAATCGGCGAGTCCGGGAAGGAATGCCGTTGTTCGATGCATTAATGAATGCTGGAAGAAGAAGGTTTCGGCCAATCATGCTCACCTCTTTCACGACGGTAGCTGGCCTGTTTCCAATGTTGCTGGAGACTTCGTTTCAGGCTCAAGTCTTGATTCCGATGGCGGTCACTCTCATTTTTGGTTTGATTACCGGCACTCTGTTGATCCTGATTCTTGTACCCGTGTTTTACTACATTTACGGCATCATCCTCGGGAAGTTGGGGATACCGTTGTACGTCGAAGATCACGAAGAAGAAGATCATGACGACCGACAGTCAGATGATTCTCAATCGGATCGACAGTCGGAACAAAATCCAAGTCTTGCCGAACCGATTTTGACGTAACGCGGATTGCAAAGGATTGAAATAACACGGCTTTAAAAAAGAACGGATCGTTCATCATTCTAAAGCGATCACTATCGACGTACTTTCGACGTGACAGTCAAATCGGCAATGCAGGTGGAGTTGCCGATCGCTGGATCCTTGATCATTTTGATATTGGGTTGGGTCGGTTAGAAACCGAGGCGTTCTTCAATTTCACGAGCGCGGTCGTCTAGACCCGCTTTTTCACCGAATTTTCCCCCCCAGAAGTTTTGCGACTCCTGCATCATGGAAGGGTTCATAACCGAACCCCACTGACCAGCCTGGCATCCGACACTGCAGAATAACCCCACCAGGAAAAAAGCTTTCAGAATTTTTGACATTTGACAACGCTCCCATCATAGGTTGGCGGAGATTGACAGATTTTCAAATTTGAGTCAATTGGTCCGTTTTAACATCAGAAACCGATAGAAATACGGCAGAGTACAGGAAAACTAAAATGCAATTGGATGTTTTGGTTGTCGCGCCCCACCCCGACGATGCTGAGTTGGGCATGGGGGGAGGAATTTTGAGAATGCAGTCGGACGGGCTCAAGGTCGGAGTGCTTGATTTAACGACGGGCGAACCGACCCCGTTTGGTAGCCCAGAAATTCGAACCGAAGAGACAGCAAAAGCGAGCCAGATTTTAAGTCTTCCGTGGCGTCAGAACCTTGGGCTGGAAAATCGTAGTTTAGAACCGACACTAGAAGCGCGAAAAAAATTGGCAATCGTGTTTCGGCAAACTCGCCCTAAATGGATTTTTGCCCCCTTTTGGATCGATGCTCATCCGGACCACACTGCGGCAACCCAATTGGTCGAAGCAGCCCGGTTCTGGTCCAAGCTTTCAAAAACTGATATGCCGGGGGAGCGATTCCACCCTTCGAGAATTTATAACTATTACTCGGTTCACCTGAAAATTCACGCGCAACCTGCTTTCGTATTGGACATTAGCGATTTCTGGGATCAAAAACTAGATTCACTTCGCTGTTATCACAGTCAGTTTGTGCAAGGCAGAGAAGACCTTGATCCCCCGTTCCTGGATCAGATTCGTGATGAAGCGGCGTATTGGGGAAAAACGATTGGAGTGAAATATGGCGAACCCTACACGTCAAGAGAACCCATCGGCCTGTCCGGATTCGGACAATTAATTTGATTTACTCGATGTACTCGATTCGGAACGCGTGACGACCGCTCAACCCTGCGGGAATCTCAGCTGCTGATCAAACAGACCTAGCTATTCTGATTTCCTATGTATGGTTAATTTTTAAAGTCGACACACAATTGATCAAATCGTAGGGCCTTTGCTTCCTGCAAGCCGACCGGGACCATAAGCGTCACCGCAATAAGACGACTGATTGAGAAAATCACTCGTTCAACTCAAGATCATCATCTACTCTAGCCACGATAGTAGCTTGGCTATGCAAGAGCTTAAAGTTTGCCTCTCTGCGGCTATGCGTAAGCTTATTTTATTGAGAATCAAGAACTGATTTTCAAATACCCGTCTAACGCCTTCGGACATTTATTGGGAATAAGGTCAATATTCACATGGTCGCGACAGGCAGTACTCCATGTGGAAAAGCTTCGCGAATACCGTGTAATATTTTGTTAAGAAGCGTTTTCCAGATGATGTTTTAATATTGCGATCCCATTCCAAAGTTCCTGCTGTTCGGCATTTCGCGAAGCTGCGACTTCCTCAGAGCTAACCCACGGCGCCTCCAAACCGATGTAGTAGGAGCGAGGCCAGTTTTGCTGGTCATCCCCTTTGAAGTGGAGAAGCTGTTGACGCAATGCGTTTAGTATTTCACCTTGGCATTCGGTCAGGAACCGCGGCGTCTCTTCATGGTTGGCACATTTGTAGATCAAGTTTAGGCACTCATTTAAAGTAATGGTACCTTGCTCAAAGTGCTCTACCACATCAAACATTGAACGGTTGGCTTTTCGTTCATTAGTACTGTTATTTTGCCACCAACTAATTTGCTCGTCGCGAGAATTCGCCTTCCATTCAGCTTGTGGAAGCGCATTGGATCGCCAGATTTTTGGTTCGCGATTCATCCTAGTTTGTCTTAGCGAGATAAAGAATTTTTGTCAGTCCCGGGTTAAGGGCGAGTCATTTGAGATTTTGCTGGTGACTAATCTGAAGTTGATGCCAGAGTCCCGTTCCACCTTTTTAACCTTCCAACCCAAAGCGGGATGGCTGCCGCAGTTTCAGGGATTACAAGTTGATTTTCCATTTGTAAACGTCCGGTTCAATGTCCGGTCCGGGGCATGCTGACCGCCCTCATTTCAGCGGCAGATCGCATTCGTCGAAATCGTATTTCTGGATTTCCGCCGCCAACGCCGCACGGTCCGAACCAAACGTGAACTCACCCATTCCACCCGCTGCAAGTGTATTGTTTCTGTGCGTTAGGATGCTTATGCCGTGGTCCCGATCCCAGCCAGATTGAAATTCAAATGAGCTGAAACCGCATGCATCGAGTCCGTGATCGAGTAGACTGACACCAACAAGTTTGTAGAGGTGATCGACAGCCGACAACTCTTGCCAATCAATTTCGTTTTCTATCTTGTTCCAATAGTTTCGCGTTTTTCGGTCGTTTGGGAGAATCTCTTCGAGGAACTGTTTGAGAGCTTTCTGATGCTGGGCAAACAACTTACGTCGAAGTACGTTTTCGATTTTAGAAGCATTTCCTTTGATGAAATTCCAGCCGATCTCTTGGCCGCTGCCGAATGCTTTTTCATTATTACAAGATAGTGTCACCACGATTTTATCGGTAACGTCCCGAGCAGACGGACAACTTGGGTCGGCTGACGCCTGACGGGATCGGCCAAGTTTCAATTTGGGGTAGTCGGGATATGGCGGAGCAAATGCCACAACGGCATGGCGTAATAACGGCTTTTCCGAAATCATGATGCTACGTACAGAAGCCATGTCCGGATCAGGGTCAGGAGTAAACTGCGAAAAGAAATCAGCCATCGGTTCGATTCATTCCATACTGTCGGGTTACGTCCAGCATGACAAGCTTGGCGGAGGAGACTATCAATAAAAAATCAGCCCGACCGCCGACTCAGGGTGGTGAGTGGATCATTGTCTTTTGCAGCCAGATTAGCAGATGTTTTCCCTGTTTACCAATGAGGTTCGCCGAGATGGAATTCTCACAATGCTTACTTGGTCTACTTAAGCAGTGGCCGCACGCAGATCCAGACGGGACACTTTCTTGCATCCGGCTCCCAGATCTCACTTCTCCTCCCGAATCAATATCTGACGGTTCATCGGAATCAAGTCCGTGATGTCGACGGGACTGGCCAAAGAATGAAGATCAGTGAAACGATTGAAATCGTCCCAACTCATGTTGCTGTTGACTCGCCTACGCCAGAGATGTCTCCCGGCCATCGGAGTCCTGATTTTTACGATTGGAATTCGAAAATGCAGGTCTACTACCTGTTGTTTCAAGAAATCCACTCTAATAAGTCGATCAGATTACGCAGTTCTGGTACCGAGGTGTCAGCAGGGTAACCGCCGTTTGAATAGCAAACGACATCCATTTGTGCCTTTTTGGCGGCTTCAATTCCCGCCAAACTATCTTCAATCACAAGGCAGTCTTCCTTCGCGAAACCCATTTGAGCAGCCGAATAATTGAATAGATCGGGATCTGGTTTCCAAGCACCAATGTCATAGGCACTGAAAATTTCATTGGATTGAAAATGCTGGTTCAGCTCGGTCACTTCCAGATTGATCTGGATTTTTGCAGGTGGTGCATTGGACGCGACACACTTATGTGTTTGCAATTGACCTAACAATTGACTGGCATTATCCATCGCCTTAAGTTCTTGTCGCAGCGCGATCGCCTGCCGGTTCCGGAATTCGCTGGTAAACTCTGGTGGTAGACTATCGTCTATTCTGGATTCCAGGAATTTGACAATCCCTGGCATGTCTCTGCCGACAAACAACTTGAGTGCTTCGGCTGGCGAAAGGACGATGCCAAATTCTGCTGCGTATTGGGAAATCACTCGATTGGTGATAGGTTCGGAATCGACCAGCGTACCATCGCAGTCAAAAATGATCAGTTTTTTTGTTTTGAAGTTCAACTGATCTATTCAATCGTATGTTGGATTGCCGTCAATCTTAAGTCTGCTCTTCGGCGAACTCGGTCTCGATTTGGGCCAACCGTTTTTTGATTGTTCTTTGGAAAAGCTTTTCCATCTTCTCACCGGAAAAGGTGTAGGAATGGTTTTTAAATTCGACGCGGTTTTCGTGCAAAAATGTAAAGGGCCGGGTGACGTTTCGGCAAGTCATTTCGATGTGTTTACCTTCGGGTTGGTACCTTTTTTGTTCGCCCTCTCGAACGGAGCTTCTCCATTCAATAATGTCGACACTTGCGTTGGAACCGGTGGCATCAAACGCTAACTGTGGTCTGCCAGACGGATGCGTCATGTCCAATTTGGCTGGTAATTCGATTTTTTTCGTATCGGTCACACTCGATTTATGAGTGATCATCGTGTTGACGTCGAATGTAAACGCCAATCTCCGTTTGGCATAAAAATAACGAATTCGTTTCCAATTTTCTTCGGCAAATAAATTGACTTCTTCCTGGTTCCCCAGCGTGACGAATGTTTTATGGTTGCCTGCAGGATGATTAGCTCGCCTAAACCTCAAGACTCCAGATTTGTATTGTAGATAGATCGATTCAGCTGAACGCAGTGTCCGTTCCATAGCATCCATCCATTCAGGGACCTCTTTTCCGTTGACGTCGGCGGATCGCAATTCGATCAACGCTTGAGAAGGATCAACCCGGATACGGTCTGCTTGGGATTGCTTCATTCCTTGGTCAATCCGTGTGAAAGCCCAAGGATTTTCTTCACGCATGAAGTCAATCCGCCCCGTCAAGAATGCGTATCCAATCAGTTTCATGGGTGAATCGCGTCAACAAATCAACGAAAAATCCAGGCCACCCCGCCAGCTTGCCTGATGCTATCGAATTATACCACAACGGATACCGAAAATCGAACATTTCAATGGGCTGAGCCCTTGATGAACGCCGCCGGGAACACTTCTTTCGATCCAGCAAACTTTGAGGGATTAGCCCATTGTCTGGGTCTGGATTATGGTTAATCGATTACAGCGGGGGTGTTTCGCCCTCAAGATTTTCCAATCTCCCTTTTTGGCGACTGGCTACGATTTCGATGCGACTTCGCCTGGCTAGACCGGGCCGTTCAATCGCTTTGTTTTTGTTGAACATGGTCACTTTGAAATCGACGAACCCCATCCACCTGAGGATGTCGACGAGTGTTTCCTGACCGTTGGGAAACCAAGACAGTTCGTGGACACCTGACATGACTTTGGTCCGGCTCTCTTTGGCCATCGTCATTCCGCGAGGATTATTCGGATCGAGGATCATTGCCGTGTTAACAAGAATGATGTCTTTCGTCAGGTCAGCGGCGATTTTAAGACCCGTCACTGGATCTGGCAGGTGATAGAAAATACCACTGAAATAAGTAAAGTCTGCCTGTGGAAAATCTTGTTTCGGAACGTCATATAAGTCGAGGACATGGAAATCGATGTTGTCGGTTGGGCCGGCTGTACGATGCTTCTGTACAAATCGAGCTTGGTCAATCCAATGCTTTCGAACATCAAATCCGGTCGCGGAATCGCACCCATATTCTCGAGCCAAAAAGCAGTATCCACCACCGTTGCAGGCACAGTCAAGAAAACGCGCGCCTTTCATCCCGTCAGGGTAAAGCGCTTTAAGTTGGCGAAAAAATTTAGGCTTGGGAGAAATTAAGCTAACTTCTCCGTTTTTATCTTTGGTGAGGCGACCGTCCGGCGAAAATACTTTGCCTGTTGAAAAATCATCGAATAGGACAATGTCGTGATGCCAAGGTGCCATTTCACGAATTTGTTCAGTCAGTTGTTGTGGATCCAATTCAAAATTCCTCATTAACGAGCAGAATTGCCAGACAATGGAAAGGCTTACGTCGACCCATCAATATCGTCAAACAACTATCCGTAAGCGCACGATTCATAACAACTAATTTTGCATCTCGGTAAGGAATTCAAACAGAAAATGATCTTGCCCGCTCTAAACTATCGAACGTTAGGAAGCACTGGCAACGATTTTTTCGACTGTAATCCCGAAGTGTTCGTATAACTGGTCGTCAGGAGCAGAAGCGCCAAAACCATTCATGCCGACAAAGCAACCTTCGCTGCCAAGATACTTTTCCCACCCCATTTTCAAGCCGGCTTCTACCGCAACCCTTTTGGTTACGCTGGATGGAAGCACGCTCTCTCGATATTCTGCGGTTTGATCGTCAAATAGTTCCCAGCAAGGCATGCTCACGACTCGCGTTTTTGTCCCCTTTGCGTTTAATTGTTCGGCTGCTGAAAGACAAAGTGGGATTTCACTTCCAGTGCCCATCAGAATGACTTCTGGTGTTCCGTCGCAATCCAACAGGGTGTAGCCGCCTTGGGTAGCATGATCCGATGCTGCGTATTGGCTTCGATCGAGAGTGGGTATATTTTGACGACTTAAAACCATGACGGTTGGTCGCTTCGTGTCATTCAAAGCAGCTTTATAACAAGCGGAAACTTCATTGGCGTCACCCGGACGCATGACAAGTACTCCCGGAATCGCACGACAAGCTGCCAAATGTTCTACCGGTTGATGAGTTGGACCATCCTCGCCAAGTCCAATGGAATCATGCGTCATAATGTAAAGCACTGGTTGATGCATGATACTGCTCAATCGCAGTGAAGGCCGCAAGTAATCGGTAAATACAAAAAATGTGGCGACGTAAGGACGCACGCCGCATAACGACATACCGTTGGCTGCTGCCGCCATCGTATGCTCGCGGATCCCAAAGTGAAAGTTTCGACCTGAGTAATCAGACGAACTAAAATGTCCCGCTGACTTGTCCTCAATCAACGATTTGTTAGACCCTGCCAGATCGGCCGATCCACCGATCAAATAGGGGATGGCTCCTGCAACCGCGTTGAGAACTTTTCCGGACGAAGCTCGTGTTGCCATCCCTTTCGTATCGGGTTCAAACTCGGGAAGACTGTTTTCCCAGTTTTCGGGCAATTTTCCTTGGATCATTAATTGAATCTGAGCGGCAAGTTCGGGATGCTCTTCACCGTAGGCTGCAAACTTTTGATTCCAATCGTTTGTAAGATCAGATCCTCGTTGCCCCATGGTCTGGCTGAAATGTTCCATGACTCCTTCGGGGACCGAGAATTTTTCATGATCCCAGCCGTAATATTCTTTCGCTGCGGCTATCTCTTCTTCACCCAGTGGTGATCCATGAGCTCCTGAGGTGTCTTGTTTGTTGGGGGCTCCGTAGCCGATCACGCTTTTGACGATGACAAGCGTCGGTTTTTCGTGGTTGCTTTTAAATCGTTGGTAAGCACCTTGGAGGCTGGTCAAGTCGTTTGCATCGGTGACCGTAATGACTTCCCAGCCAAGACTTTCGAACCTGCCTGCCACGTCCTCGCTAAAAGCCAGTTCGGTTCGGCCTTCGATTGTGATTTCGTTGTCGTCGTAGATCCAACAAAGATTCGACAGCCCTAGATGGCCGGCTAACGACGCGGCCTCGCATCCGATCCCTTCCATAATGTCGCCGTCGCTACAGAGGGCGTAGGTATCGAAACCAAAGATCTCGAATCCGGGTTGATTGAAGGTTCCAGACAACCATTTTCCAGCAATCGCCATTCCTAGACTGTTGCCCAACCCTTGGCCGAGCGGTCCAGTGGTCGTTTCAATACCCGTCGCATATCCGAATTCGGGATGACCCGCGCACGGGCTGTGCAGTTGACGAAAATTTTTGATGTCTTCCAAACTAATCGATGGTTTGCCCGTCAGTTCTCCTGAATCGTCCACTTCGGCTAAACCAGCAAGATGGATCAGAGAGTACAGCAGCATCGAAGCGTGACCGCACGACAGAACAAATCGGTCACGGCAAAACCAGTTCGGTTGGGCAGGATCATAATTTAAATGATTTGCCCATAGTTCATAAGCTACTGGGGCCAACGCCATCGGAGTTCCGGGATGGCCACTATTAGCTTGCTGGACCGCGTCCATCGACAAAGTTCGAATGGTGTTGATGGTGGCTTGTTGAATTTCAACCGCAGAAGTTGTCATGAAATGTCCTTTTCTTTACCGATGACGAACTCAAAATTATCGTTGATTCACTACCACGGTCAATCACAGGGCAGGTGAGTAATAGCCGATATTCAAAAATGATGCGGCTTTGACCCGATTTTGACCAAAAGTTATGATAGATGAAGGGTAATGAGAGGGTATGCTTTGTGTTTTGCCCGCTCTCGATGCCGAATACAATGCCGCTGGAGCGAGTTAATGGATAAACAAATTTCACGTCGAAGTTTCGGCAGAACTTTGGGAGCACTTGGGATTTCTTCCACTTTGGCTATCGGTGGAGGAACAGCGCTCGGGTACGATCGAAAAGCATCGCCCAATGAAAAATCACCCGCCGAACTTGTTACGCCCGAAGCCAAAAAGGCGATTGATAAAGGGCTCTCCTATCTTTTGAGGCAACAGGTCAAAAGCGGACGAAATCGAGGAGCGTTCTCCAACAGCGGGATCTCGGCTGGGGTCGCAACTGCTTCCTTGGGTGGTTTGGCCTTAATGTGCGGGGGCCATATGCCTGGTCACGGTCCGTACGGAAAAGCGATCGATAATTGCACGGCTTATGTGATGTCGCATGTTCGGGACTCGGGGTACATCGCACACACGTCGCAAGGCACCCGTGAGAACATGTATGGGCACGGATTCTCGATGTTGTTTCTGTCACAAGCTTATGGGATGACACGAAAAAGAGAAATTGGCGAAAAACTGAGAAGCGCGGTGGAGCTCACCTGCAAATGTCAAAACGCCCAAGGGGGTTGGAGATATCAACCCCAAAAAAGTGACGCCGACCTATCTATTACCGTCTGCCAAATTATGGGCCTTCGAGGAGCCAGAGACTCCGGCATCGACGTTCCCGACGATGTCCGTTCCAAGTGTATTGAATACGTCAAAAAAAGCCAAAATGAATCCGGCAGTTTTCGATATACGCTCCAAGGCGGGCACACTACATTTGCCATGACTGCAGCGGGAGTCACCTCTTTATATAGTGCTGGGATTTACGAAGGCGAATCGGTGACCAAAGCATTGGAATATTTGATGCGTTTCAAACCGAATGGAGCCCAACAAGCTGGTGGCCATTATTTTTACGCGAATTACTACGCAGTTCAGGCAGTCTGGCATGCCGGAGGCGAGTATTGGAACGAATGGTATCCGCTCATCCGCGACCAATTGATCAAGAACCAAAATGCAGACGGATCGTGGCGATCGAGCGAAGCCGGATCGGAATTTGGAGCTGCGATGGCATGCATTATCTTGCAAATGCCACTAAACTATTTGCCCGTGTTTGCTCCATAGGGAATCAATGTCCTGCCGGCAGCCAAATTACTCAGTTCCCAGAGTCATGCTGGACGGTTAACCGACCCATTTGAGCTAAATACACCTAGGTGATTCAATCTTAAGCTCGGGACGAAGTGGCCGGTAAATACTGAATTGATCGACGGCAGCGTAATCAGGTTCGAAAAACAAGCCAATCGTTTTTTAGGCTTAGCTAATCAACATCGCGTCGCCATAGCTGTAAAAGCGGTACTTTTCAGCCACAGCTTCTTCATAGGCCCGCGTTATTAATTTATCACCGCCGAAAGTGCGAATCAAAACCAGCAAGGTGCTGCGTGGCAAGTGAAAATTCGTCAGCATCGCGTCGACAACCTGGAATTCGTAAGGTGGTCGAATGAAAAGATCCGTTTCGCCAGCCCAAGGTTGAAGATTGCCTTCGGCTCCTGCGGTTTCCAGAACCCGCATGCTTGTAGTACCAACAGCGATGATGCGACCGCCACTGGATTTGGCTTCCTGGATCTGTTGGACCGCTTTTTCGCTAAGGACTCCGCGTTCAAAATGCATGGTATGATCTTGCAATTTTTCTGCGGTTACCGGGCGAAAGGTGCCGATCCCGACATGCAAAGTCAACGTTGCAATGTTGACCCCTTTATCTATCAGTCGCTTGATTAAATTTTTGGTTAAATGGAGCCCTGCGGTTGGTGCGGCAACGGCTCCGATATTCTTTGCGTAGACGGTTTGATATCGGTCAAAATCAGAATCGACCATATTTCCGTTTCGAATGTAATTCGGAAGCGGAACTCGACCGACCAAATTTAAAATTTCTTCGGTTGATCCAAAGCCTTGTTCGGGCCGAACGACCCATGAACCATCGTCCAGTCTAGAAACCAAATCTAAGGTTAATCGTTCAACCCCCTCGCGATCTTGGAGCGTTACCTTTTCGCCAGGCTGAGCTTTACCACGGGTCTTACCAAGGATTCGCCAATTTCCGTCCGAGTCAGATTCAAGAAAAAGCCCCTGCCATCGGCCTCCTGTCTTGGTTCGAAATCCAATCAATTTGGCAGCGATGACCCGCGTATCATTGACAACTAAACAGTCTCCCGACCGAATCAGTTCATCAATATCTCGAATATGAAAATGATCGATCTTGGACCCGTCCCTCTGGATATGCATCAACCGAGCATCTTCGCGATTATCAAGCGGTTGCTGGGCAATCAGTTCTTTGGGTAAATCAAAATCGTAATGAGCGGTTTCGTCCATGGAAATTGTTAAACAGCAAGCTTCTTCTTTGTAATACCGTGTTGTAACGAAAATCAGGATGCAATGTCACCCCGCGAATTCGGGAGGGTAACTTTATAGAGAAGCGTTGCCAGATGAGGGCCGAAACATCCCAACCGCGGACTTTACAAATCGGTCAACCAATCATGCAGCCGAAGTTCAATCACCATTCCACTCTTTACCTTGGGTTACTCAGGGCATTGAGGCAGCGCAAGTGATTGGATCGGTGGCTGCTGATCGAATCAGCTTTTTGGATTCATTGCGCATTTCGGGCACTCAGCATCTCGGGATTTCTATATCCAAATTAATCGTCATTGGTCGCAGTTCCCGCAATCTCCTACGATTTTTACATTTTTCTGCTGACGATCCTCAGCTTCGCAGTTGCCCGTAAGCCACATTAACTGGCTGGCGTTTCTATCGGACCGACAGTTTCAATATTTTTCTGGAATGACTTGGGTGCCACGCAGGCAATTGAAAAAACTTGGCCAACCGGCCATCGAGGGAACTATGAGTTTAGAGCAACCTTCAACGCGACAACGTACTCAGATGATTACCGATGTGAAAACACAAGGAATCATCGTCCGAAAAACACTGCTGCATTGGACCATTTTTACGTTAAGTAGCTTGATGATTTCCGTCATCATTCAATTTTGCAACAACCCGTTTGACACTTTTTCGAACAACTTTGTCAAAGCAATCCGAACGTTTGCTCCAGTTATGTTGACGTTAATTTGCGTTGGGCCGATTTTCATTTTTGATTTTCTGAAATTATCAAATCGCATTTTCGGTCCGATTCCGCGAATTCGGAACAAAATTCGCGCTCTCGCCAAAGGCGAATTCGTAAGTCAACTCAAGACCCGTGAAGACGACACTCACTTAGACCTAGTCGAAGATATCAATCTTTTGATTCAAATGATTCAGGTAAGCAGGGTCCCAGAATCGCCAACCGAACCAGCCACCCACGCACAAATTCAGCCGGTAGCCAGTGCAATGCCACAAGCTACAACGCCCCCAAGACCTGGCTGCCCCAGCTGTTCTCATACTCCAGCCCCAAGTCATGAAGACCGGTTAATTTCTGATTTACGAAACCTATTGACTCAATTTCAAAATGCTCAAGTCTCCCAGGATGCTTCGGTAAACAGTAGCTTGAGCCAGGAAAAATAAAACCTGAATCAATTTTGAGTTCAACTATTTCGACCATCTATCTGAAAGCTGACGCAATGCGATTTTTTAAACGCAAACTCAAACCGCGAAACGGTGCAGCCGTAGCCGAATTGGCCATTTGTGCACCGGTTCTGATCCTGGTCTCCATGGCGTTGATCGAATTGACGTCCATGATTTTTGTCAAACAATCTCTGGCCGTTGCCGCTTACGAAGGGGCCCATCGCGGCGTTCAACCTGTCGCTACTGCGGCCGATGTCGTCGATATTGCAGAACAAATTTTGAACCAAAGGCGAGTGCAGGGGGCTCAGGTTACCGTTGATCCAAGCGATATTCCGTCGATTGCCGCCGGTGATCTTTTTACCGTCACCGTGACAGCTCCTTCGGATTCCAATGGCATCGCACTGTTCCGATTTTTCCAACCCACCACGCTGCGATCCGAAGCCGTTGTTATGAAAGAGATTGAGGCCCAGTAGACCCATGAAATTAAAAAGCAAAATAAATCTCAGCGGCAGATTTCGCCATCGCAAAGGGGCCATCATTCCTTTGGTAGCCATTTTGTTACCCATTTTGATTGCGGTCGCTGGGTTCGGCATTTTCCTAGCCTACGCCCAGCTGGTTCGAACCGAACTTCGAACCGTCGTCGACTTTTCGGCAAGAGCCGGTGCCAAACGCCTATCAATGGATCAAAGTGCTGGAGCAGCAGTGAATGCGGCCCTTGACATCGCGTCCCGAAATCCTGTCGGAGGAAGAGCATTTAGCTTGGACGCAAGTAACATTTTGGTTGGTGAGGCACGTCAACTGAATGGTCAAGAATCTCGCTTCGAGTTCACTGAAAACGGGGCACGCCCTAACTCGGTTCGGGTGACCGGAATTTCATCTGGAAATCAAAACCTATCTAATTTTCTGGCCAACATGGCAGGAATTTCTAACCGTCAATTCCAGGTCAGGTCGACAGCCACCAATCTAGATCGCGATATTTGTGTTGTGATTGACCGCTCCGGTTCCATGTGCGAATTCGTCAATTCAAGCAACGGTGGTTCGATTGGAAAGTGTGGTCCGCTGGATCCAAATACAAGATTTGCCGCGTTGGGAAGAGCTGTCGATATCTTTGTAGACGAACTGAATCAGACACCTCAACAGGAATTAGTTTGCCTGGCTTCATACAGCACGAACGTCCGGTTTCCATGCAATTGTTGCCCACAGGTCATTTCAGTAAATCCAACCACTGGGCAACCCGATCAAACTGACCCATGTCCTCGAGTCGGACGGGGTTGTGGCGGACCGACCCAATATTTTGTCGAATTTAACGAGGCGGAGATTCATTCCAACCTGTCCCCTGACACCAACGCACTTAGAGGTCCCATCCAAGCCATGATCAATCGAGGAATCGGGGGCGGTACTTCGATCGGATCGGGGCTCCAACAAGGGATGGCCGCGGTGACCGGTGCAAATTCTCGACCCTTTGCGTTTCCAACCATTATCTTGATGACTGACGGGAATCACAACAACGGAATCGGCCCGGAAGTCGTGGCGCAACAGGCGTTGAATGACGGGATCGTAGTTCACACCATCACATTTAGTCCCGGTGCCAACCAGGCGTTAATGAAACAGGTGGCTGAAACCACCGGCGGCCGACATCTCCATGCTGACAGTGAAGATGACTTGAAAGATGCGTTTCGAGCGTTGGCTAGAACTCTTCCTGTCATGCTGACTCAATAACGGAACAAAATTATGAATCGGAAAATGAAAAAAAATCGTCAAGGCGCCGCAGCCGTCGAGTTCGCGATAACGGCTCCAATTTTGTTTCTTCTGATGGCGACCATTTTTGAATTTGGGTGGTTTGTGGTGATCAAGCATACCGCAGACAATGCAGCCTACGAAGCAACTCGAAGAGCGATTGTTCCCGGCGGAACTGTTCAAGACGCCAATGAAGAAGCGAGCCGGATGATGCGAATGGTCGGAGCCCAATCCTTCGACGTCGCAGTGGATCCAGCCAATATTGATTTCGACACCCGAGAAGTCGAAGTGATTGTTTCAGGATTGGCCTCCGAAAACGGAATCATTGCGTCCAGATTTTTAGGGGGAGTTCAATTTAATTCGGAAGTCAAATTGCTCACCGAGCGTCCACGCCGAGATTGAATTGGCACATGTACTTTTGATCAATTGCAATAAAAAGGCCGGTTAAAAACCGGCCTTAATTTCTTTTTTGGTTCGATGATGCGAATTTAGTTCCGTTGGATCAACATCGACCCGTTGTCGGCAACAGGAAACAACGGTCTCTCGTAAGACCGGTAAAATTCACGTCCACGCGGGCGAAATGCAATTCCCACATAGATGTTGTAAGCTTCTCCGGCGTTTCCACCTTGACCGATCGCTCCTGCGGGCAGACCTTGATCGCTGAGGTAATAATTAAAACCGGCCTGCATCGATAAACGGTTTGTCAATGGAAGGTCAGAATCCAGGCCGATGATGGCCTGATCAGATTCAGACCAGCCGGCGAAGAAATCACCGAACCCGCCATTAGGAGCATCGTATCGGACAAAGAATCGGTAGTTGTCGTCGGTGGTGGTGTTCAAATTGGTGAATGTGTTTCCGCCAAAAGTAGCGTTGGTAAAATCGTCTTGCAAGTTCGTTGCAAACCGGAAACCGAATGTCGTTCCACCAGAATAAACATACCCAATTTCGCCTCGAAGCTGTACCACTTCGGCATCGCTGAACCATTCGTCATTGAGATAATCGAATACAACACCGTATTGCATTCCGTAATCGACTCTTCTGAAGAATCCACCGGTAACAAATAGTTGTTCTCTATCTGCTGACGTATCCAGCGATCCGTCGAAGTTGGTTTGCGTGGTTCGAAAACCGAATTGGCCAGAAAATAAGCCGCATGAAATTCGGCAAAGTGGTAGGCCGAAATTCATCCCCTGATAGAAACCATAACTGGAATCGTCAGACAACTGTCCGGCCGCGCCTCCCGGGGTTGAAAACAGGGTGCTTCGAAAGGCATTAGCTCCCGCGAAAAACTCACCATTTGATATCAGTTGGCCCAATCCAGTGACCCAGCATGGACCAGGGGGACAGCTACTTCTTCCACAACACGGATCCGAAAAGTAGCTGGTGCCGACATTCCCGCAGGTGTCGCAGCCGCCACAGGATCCATCAACACAACCGTCATAATATTGTCCAGAATCCACTATCGTCTGTTGCATCATCGAAGCAGGATTGCCCATCATCGGGCTACCAGTCATTGGGGTCGGACTTCCCATCATGGGGGCCATTGTTTGCGGTTCAATGATCGGGCTTCCGGTGTCGGTGACTACATCGGCTGGGATTTGTGCGACTCTCAAGTGTTTGGGCAGGTAGCTTTGGACGCGGTTCCTTTGCCTGGTTGTTGCTGGCAATTGATTGACGGGGATCGACCTCGCCAAAACTGGATTCCCAGCCGCTGGCCGACTCATAGATCCTGAAACTTGTTGAGGTGGCAAACTTGCCACGCGAGCTTGAGCTTGCGATGCAACAGGTGGGGGAGGAGCCGTATAGTCCATGCCTCCGTTGCCTGTCGCGCTATACGAATTTATTTCGGGCCCTCGTTGTCTGGCCTGCTGCAAGGCAGCCATGCGCCGGTCGAACTCAGCCTGTTGGGCGACCAATTCGGTCGCAAAACAGATCAAGATTCCAGCACATACGAAAATGATTTTTTTTGGGGGGGGCAAAAACATTTCCATTCTCCTGTCTAATGGGACCTTCCAATGCAACAGCGCATTGAGGCCTACAAACGGGAGATCGGAATCGGAAAGGCCGACTCTTTCGTTAAACTTGAAATAATCGGCAAACTTTACCAACTCGGACTCATTAGATGCTAGCGGTCGCTCTGTACTGATTTCGATCCGATAGGAATGTGGGTCCAAAACGGTGGATGCTGCGGCAATCCAATCAAAATTTGTGTGACGATCATGAAATACTCTGACCTTCGAGACTGGTATGACAAAGTAGCCAATTGGGCAGACCGGTATTTTAGGGGGCTTAAAGATCGTCCTGTTCGTCCCAATCTGGATCCCGGCGAAATCCTTCAACAAATCCCAACATCGCCTCCACAGCACCCCGAATCGATGGAAGCGATCTTCGCGGACTTCGAACGCATTATTCCCGACGGAATGACTCATTGGCAGCATCCCCGATTTTTTGCCTACTTCAATTCCAACTCAGCGCCGGTATCCATGATTGCAGATCAACTGGCCAATACGATGGGGGCAATCTGTATGCTATGGCAAACTTCGCCTGCGGGAACGGAATTGGAAATCGCAATGATGGACTGGATGCGGCAAGCACTGGGCTTGCCTCAGCCGTTTCAAGGGGTGATTCAGGATTCGGCCACTTCGTCGACTTTATCCGCTGTTCTGACGATGCGAGAAACAGCTTTGAATTGGGAAGGAAATCGAATCGGATTGTTCGGTCAATTGCCGCTTCGGATCTATACTTCCAATCAAACGCATTCTTCGGTCGACAAAGCGATCCGGCTGGCTGGGTTAGGTCAGGCTAACTTGGTCAAAGTTCCTACCAGCGATAATTTGGCAATGGATCCGCAAGCCCTCGTTGAATGCGTAAATCAGGATCGAAAACATGGGTACCTTCCTTGTGGCGTGATTGGTTGCATCGGAGGAACTTCGGTAGGGGCCTCGGACAATTTAGCCGAGATTCTCAAAATCGCGAAAACTGAAAAAATGTATTCGCACGTTGATGCTGCTTGGGCCGGATCGGCCATGATTTGTCCAGAATATCGGAGTATCTGGGCCGGTATCGATCTGGCTGACAGTGTCGTCATCAATCCCCATAAATGGTTAGGGGCTGGCTTCGATTGTTCGATTCAGTTTTTGCGTCAGCCCGAAAAGCAGATTCGAACACTAAGTATGAAATCTGCCTATCTGGAAACGTTAGAACAAACTGGAATCACTGACTATTCCGATTGGTGCATCCCGCTTGGGCGGAGATTCAGGTCGCTGAAAATTTGGTTTTTGCTACGAGCTTACGGAATCAGCGGACTTCAAACCATGATTCGAAATCATGTCCAGTGGACCCACGATTTGGTGAACTTATTAAAAGAAATTCCATTCGTCGAAATTGTGACCGAGCCGAATTTATCTTTATTCACTTTTCGGGTGTCTGGTGGCGATTTCGATTCAATCGAAGTCACTCGATCTGTTTTAGAAAGTATCAATCGCGAGGGAAAAATATACTTAACTCAAACGACGCATCAAAATCAATTCGTCATTCGATTTACGATTGGACAATTCGAAACGACATGGGAACAGGTGAAAATGGCTGTCGATGTGATTCGGTGTCACGTCGAAAAAATAGTGAGTCAAAGTTGAATCTGCGGCGAAGTCACGACTGCTGTAATCGCAGAAATCGCAAGCCATTAGCCGGTGGTCGGAGAGCGATGGCCCCACATCCCGTCCAATTTTTCGATTTCAAGATCACCTTGGACCTGGCACTGGCACGCCAGCCGTAAACCTGTTTCTGCTTGATGAGGCGGAAAAGAAAGCCGCCACTTCTCGATGGCGGTCATCGGAGTGACATCTCCCTGAACTCGAACGGCACAGGTACCGCAAGTTCCGATCCCGCGGCAATGGATCCATTTGGAAATGCCATTGTAAACTTCCGCCTGCTCTTTCATAAGCACCCGGCGCAAATTTTCCCCCGGTGAGCATTCAAGCTGTTTTCCATTGAATCGAATTTTAGGCATGATGAAACTCCGGTTATCGTTGGAAAGACCGCTTCGCGAACTGGAATTTAACTCAATCTTGAAGTTCAACACCTTTAATGAACGCGTTGACACTGAAATCAGGGTTTGTGATTCCTGAATTATTGGGCTTACAATTCAAGCAGTGCGACGCATTGCCGTTGCTTAAACGCATGTGAACTTTGATAGACGCGACGTGGAATGTCATCTCCTGAGAAAAATCGACTTCGTTTGCTCAACCCACTGAACTGGTTTGAAACCAGTGCTTCCAACCCATCGCCGCAGGGCGGGGCAAAGATTATTGTGAAGAGGGTCGATTGGAAGTTGTTTTTGGAAGATCATAAAGTCTCAGATTCAACCGAGCAGTTTTTGGACAACCCTGCCAATCGAGCTCGACTTCTTTCGAATTTTCGCGTCCCGATTGAACCGATTTATGGATTGGCCGTCCAGGCAAGGAAGTGTATTGAAAAAATCGATTCGCTTCTGGAAACAACTCAAATCGGTGTCGACTCAATCGCAAGTTTGCTCGGAAGTGAAGGCGTCTACCCAAATTTCATCGGATTTGAACTTAAAGGCGAAACGACACGCTTGAAAAGACTTCTCGAACCTACTCACTGTAAACTACTCGCAGTACAGGGGGCTGAAATTCATTGGGCTCGATTTCGTTCCGCGGTTGAAAATCAGTTTCAAGATCGCGAACTTCGAGCGTGCTTCGATTCGCCCAATGAATTCATCAGCTATTGCCAAAATTGGGAATTGGTGATGGAAGAAGCGGCCCAACAAAACAAAGGGATTGCCGTCTGGGTCGAGTAACCCGTGCTCAATCAATGCTTCACCAAAATACAGTAAATTGCGCTTAACCCGTCGACAAATCCTATTTTTTTGCCCTCTCGATAACCTCGTCCGTTGTAAGAAACTGGCAGTTCCGTAACGCGATATCCGATCTTAGAAATTAAGGCCGTCATTTCAGGCTCGATAGCGAATCGGTTTTCTTTCATTTGGGGCAGGATCTCGTCGATAACCTTTTTTTGAAACACCTTGTAGCAAGTTTCCATGTCGGTCAACTTTAGGCCTGTTTTAAAATTAGACAGAGCTGTCAGAAAACGATTGCCAGCAAAATGGATGACTTGACGAGTCCTTTTCCCTCGCAGTGACCAATTCTGAAATCGGGATCCAAAAACGACGTCAGCTTGATCTTCAATGAGGGGTTCAATCAGTTTCAATAAATCGTTTGGTTTGTATTCAAGATCAGCATCCTGAATAGCAATTAAATGGCCGTTGGCAGCACACAGCCCTCTTCGCACCGCAGCCCCTTTACCTAGGTTGGTTGGTAAGCAGATCAAGGAAACTTGTTCATGGTTTTTTTGTAGTTGTAACGCCACGCGATGGCTGCCATCAGACGAACCATCATCAACAAGGATGATCTCGACGTTTAAATCCGATCGTCGATCTTCAATGGCTAATACGGATTGGACACAATCCTGAAGCGTCGTTTTTTCATTGAAAAAAGGGATGACGACTGAAAGGACGACTGTATGAGCATGCAATTTTCAATCCGCCTTGTTTCCGCCCTGTTCGCTTAAAAGTAGTACGAAATCTATCTACCAATTAATCCAAGTTTTTGATTGACAAAGTGAATCATAGCAAATCATTCCTATAGAAAATTATTGTAGCAATGAGTAGCCTGCTATTTCGCCTTTGTTTCCGCAAAAGTTCGTTCAACCCATTTTCTCTGGAAAAGGAAACAACATTCAATGAGAAATTTTGAAGTCGAGCCGTTATTGGAGTGGATTAACCGCGATTCCCGCTCGGCAAGCGGGACGCACACAATGTAGGCACCTCTGCCAAAAGGTGATTCCGAAGCAAGCATTGGGAAAGATGAATTCTCAAAGCGAAAATCAACAGTCGTGCTCGAACGAGTTGCTCCGAGATCAAAGATGCTTAGTCCGACCAAGCCTGCGAATTGTCGTCCTCGGCTCCGCGAAAATATATCCCCCAATTTTCGCTGACGTCCCCTGGAGATTGCCAGCCAGAGGTGCGTTAAAAAATTTCACGCAGAGCCGCAAAGCCGCAGAGATTCAAGCCCATCAAAATGCCAGAATTCCAATCCTACCAAAAGCTATCAGCCGTTTAGTTCTCAGTTGGCCCGTTTGTTTTAGCCCGCAAGACTAGTGGTTTGCGTAGAAGGCTCGGTTTTATTCGCACAATTAGCCGTATGAGCGTTAGCTCCGGTTTTGTAGCAATCAGCCGCTTTGGCGTTAGCCACGGTTTTTCACTTCCATCCC
>JBCCSJ010000037.1:0-27766 GCA_039200505.1 Planctomycetota bacterium
GTCAATGGGCTGGGTTTTATTAATTAAATGTGTGTTATGCCGACGAATGTCTAATCGACTCTTTTACCAGTTTTGATCTCGACACCGTTTCTGGGAAAGTTCGAAAGCCCGATTCTCTGTTTGTGGAATGCGTCAAAGGGGTGGCTGCAGAGATTGTTGCCAGCCAGGGGGCCACGATTATTGAGTCTCGCTCGGCTTGATGTCTTTCAGCGATCCGGAATTACTTGCCTTTTTTTGATCTTGAATTCGGGTCGCCACCAATTCCCGCCCGTTCTGAAAAAGCGTAACTTTCGAAGCTGGTCCTTGGTCTCCCATTTCAAACTTCAGCTGAGCTTTCACGTCCCGATAATTCCAAGTCGTCTCATTTTCAGGGAAAACTCGTAACGCCTGTTGTCCAGTTAGTTGGACCAGAAGGCGATCTTCTTTGCGAGTTACCTCCATCACAGCGAAAAGTGAAAGTCGGTATTTACCAACGAGCCGGTCCATTACCGCTATTTCAATATCTGCCAACTTGTCAAATTTTCGAGGTTCTTCATTGCTATTGGCGGCAACCATCCGAAAGATTTGTTCTGTCAAAACATCGGCTTCCATGGTCGCAGTATTGGTTAGCAAAATGACACCAGTATTCAGTTTTCGACTGACTAACATCATGGAGTGATAACCGTTGGTTTGTCCATTGTGCCAACGAGTATGACCATCGCCAGCAATCATCCAGCCCAATCCCATCGCTCGGTGATCCTGACCAGCTTCCATCTGTTTTTTCCAGGCCAACTCGATAGATTTACCCAGTTGATCTTCCGGAGCATTAAGATTGGCCTGCATAAATTTGATCATGTCGTTGACGGTACTTCGAATGCCGCCTGCACCCTTCATTGCGTTGAATGAAAATTCACTTGTCGTTTCGAGCGAAGCTAAATGGGGAGGTGCTAGTCGAGGTTTTAAGTTCTCCGAAACCACTGTGGATGAGGATTCCATTTTTAAAGGTTTGAAAATCTGTTGTTGGATCATGTTTTCGTAGGTTCGATCCTCGTTTCGGGCAAGAACAGTGCCCAATAATCCGACCGCGTAATTGGAATAGGTATATTTTTCGCCCGGTTTACCATTCAGTGCGACCGATTCAAGAAATTCCTTCATCAGTTTCCAGTCGTAATTCTCAAATGGAAACTCTGCCGATTGCGGATTAGCGTTGTTGGGCATTCTTGGCAGCCCAGACTTATGGTGCGTAAGATCCAACAGTCGAATCGCTGCGGCTTTTTCATTTTTATTTTTAAGATCGGTAACCAGTTCTCCGAGCGTTTGATCCAGTCGCACTTTTTGGCGAGTCACACTATCGGCAAGTAGCAAACCGGTAAACACTTTTGAGATAGAACCGATCTCGAAAACAGTATTTCCATCTGGAGTCACTTCTGGTTGATTTCGAGAAAGGCTACCGTATCCCTTTATCCAAACTTCGCCGTCACGAATGACGCCAACGGTTGCTCCCATCATCTGCCCAGATTCAAAATAAGGTGCGACCAGTTTATCAACCCGGGAATCCATGCTCGAACTTGATTTCGGGGTGGTTTGAGCCAACAAAGCATAGTTGGCCCAGCATAACAAGGCGATACAAAAATAGAGTGGAATTCGGTATGCCATGCTTATTCTTTCATTTCGAACTTGGGGGATTGCCGTTTGGCGTTACTCGATTTTGGCGGACCGATCGGCCAGAAACAAGTTGGCGTCTGAAAAGCGAGTGAATTCGTAGAGACGTTTGCAGAAAAAGCAAGATTTTAAGATTGAAAAGTAAAATCCTTGCCAACAGAACTACAACCGCCGTGAGCAATTGGTACGATGTCGGACTTCCAGATGTTTTCGATTCTTGATTTGATTTGTGAACGTGTCAGCGACAAAAAACGAATTAGAAAATGTACCTAAAAATGTGACCTGGCGGTGCGAATATCCGTTTAGGTCTCATCATTTCCAGGTCGAAGCCGGAAATGTTCATTTCGTTGACGAAGGATCCGAACTTCAATCGACCTTGGGCCCGGTATTGATGGTTCACGGGAACCCCACTTGGTCATTTTACTATCGGCGATTGATCAGTAGTCTCAGTAGCCAGCGTCGAGTCATCGCGGTGGATCATTTGGGATGCGGGTTAAGCGACAAGCCAACCGATTTCGATTACTGCCTCGAAAATCATATCGAGCACTTGGTTGAACTCATTGATCACTTGGATCTTTCCAATGTCACTCTAATGGCTCACGATTGGGGAGGGGCCATTGGGTTAGGTGCGTTGCTCAAGAGTCGGTCCAGATTTAGCCGCATCATTTTGTTCAACACGGGCGCTTTTCCTCCACCCTATATTCCATTTCGAATCCGAGTTTGCCGGTGGCCGTTAATTGGAAAACTGGGAGTGCAGGGATTCAATCTGTTCGCCAAGGCTGCCGTCACGATGGCCACGGAGCGTCCGGGCGGGTTGCCAAAAACGACTGCCGATGGGTTGCTGGCGCCTTACGATTCTTGGAATCATCGTGTTGCCATCTACAACTTTGTAAAAGACATTCCTCTTTCGAAAGATCATCGAACATGGCAAATTCTAGACCAGATTGAAAAACAACTTTCTGAATTGACGGGGATGCCAAAGTTGTTGGTTTGGGGAATGAAGGATTGGTGCTTCCGTCCCGAATGCCTGAGAAGATTTCAACGTCATTGGCCTGATGCCGAGGTCCACGAATTAGCTGATGCAGGACACTACGTTGTCGAAGATGCTGCGAACGAAGTCGATGATCTAACGCGAAATTTTCTCACAAGCACGGACGGGGCGCTCAATAAGTTGGGTTGAAATTGAATTGTGATGTCTGAACCGTTCACGCTTTCCGCTGCGACTCTTGCGACACTTGCCTGTTCACTCGAAGTCAGCGCTCCCAAACCAGGCAACGTTCATCGTTCAGCCGACTTTGAAGATTCGATTTTCCAGGATTTTATTACCAGCGCGATCATTTTGGGGCAAACGATCGAAAACCAATCGGATTCCGATTTAGGGACGACGATACTTTCTGCAGTGCTTGCGAATCAAAAATGGGTTGGAACGAACACCAACCTGGGAATGATTTTGCTGATCGTTCCGTTATCGAAAATTGCCACGAAATCGTCATCAGAACTGAATTCGGTCCAGATTCGTGAATACCTGCAATCGCTGGGACCTCATCACGGCGCCAAGGTTTTTGAAGCAATTCGAATTGCTAACCCAGCGGGCTTGGGCAAGACAAATGAGTTGGACGTCAATTCGACCCGAAACCAAGTTGACTTAATCGAAGCCATGAATTTGGCCGCAGACAAGGATATGGTGGCCCAGCAATACGTGACCGGTTTTAAAGAAGTTATTGATCATGTCGTCCCTGCATTGATTCAAGGGCAACAGATATTTCACGAGCTACCTCACGCGATAGTTTTTGCCCACCTTGTGACTATGTCAAAGTTCCCAGACAGCCTCATTCAACGGAAATGTGGGATCGAAACCGCCAGGCAATCTCAGTGGATGGCTCAAAAAGCGATCGATGGCATTCTCAATGAGGATATCGTTGCCAACGAATCGATGGTCGAATACTGGAATGCGGTAACCGATTTGGATTTCTGGTTACGATCGGACGGACATAAAAGGAATCCGGGAACCAGTGCTGACTTGATTGCGGCAGGACTCTTCATCGCAATCTGGAATCAGATTTTAACGCCGCCTTTTCGATAAATCCAAATCGCAGAATAAAAATTGTTGAGGACGCAGAATGGCAGAACAATTTCGAGTCTGTTTAGAAAAAGACAATCTTGTTTTTAGTGCAGCTCACTTTATCACGTTCAATGGAAACGTTTGTGAATCCCTGCATGGGCACAATTATCGTGTCAAATGTGAGGTGAAAGGGCCGCTGGATGAAAATGGATACGTCGTCGACTTTATTGCCCTGCGGGACAACCTGAGGTCGATTGTTGATTCTTTGGATCATCATGTAGTTTTGCCGACTGAGCATCCGATGATCCAGGTGGTTCCTGCTGAATCAGAAGTCATGGTCCGGTTCGAACAAAAACGTTGGGTGTTTCCGGCCGAAGACTGCGTTCTACTACCCATAGCAAATACGACGGCAGAATTAATGGCTCGGTTTATCGCTGAAAAGCTAAGGGATCTTTGTCGAGATAAATTTCCGCGAGAGATAGAAGCGATCGAAGTCGGAGTCGACGAAAATAGGGGGCAATGGGGGATTTGCGAGATTCAGTGGTAATGAGGAATCGAAGACGAATTCCTCGCTTTAATTGGTAAGTTGGCTGCCGTTTTGTGGTTTTTAGGACGGATCTCAGTTGACCGTCGACAGTTTCAGCGGTCGGTTTTATCATGGAGTAACGTAAAAAAAGGTTCCCTCAACGAGGAAATGGGTTGCTGAACAAGCCTAAAACTGAGCAAAAATCGTCTGTGTACCAGCAACGAATTTCAGTGCCGTTTGAGTACCACGTCTGGTTCACCCATCATCTTTTCGAACCGAACAATCCGGTCTTACGAGACACGCTCACTCGTCTGGAATCGAATAAGCGGCACCGAATTCTCACATTTGTCGATCAAGGAGTTGTGGAGAACCAACCGGAACTCGTCGACAAAATTTGTCGATATGCTGACGCTCATCGGGATGTTTTAGAATTGGTTCGTCGCCCTGTTGCGATCGACGGCGGCGAACGGATCAAAGTCGATTTGAAATGTGTCGAAAGGATGCAACAGATCGTTTTTGAAGATCATATCGACAGGCACTCTTTTATCATCGGAATTGGAGGCGGCGCGGTTTTAGATGCTGTCGGATGGGTTGCTGCCACAGCACATCGAGGCGTTCGTCATATTCGAGTGCCAACGACCGTATTGGCTCAAAATGATTCTGGCGTGGGTGTTAAAAATGGAGTCAACAAATTTGGCGTCAAGAATTATATGGGATCGTTTTCACCTCCGTTTGCGGTGCTCAATGATCTTGAATTTATTATGTCGTTGCCTCATCGAGATCAGATCGCCGGTATTGCCGAAGCGGTCAAGGTGGCCTTGATACGGGACGCTGATTTTTTTGACTGGCTGGAACGGAATGCTGACAAGTTGGTTTCTATTGATCCCGAGGCAACTGAGTACATGATTCGACGATGTGCCGAACTGCACATGAATCAGATTGCAAATGGGGGCGATCCGTTCGAAATGGGAAGCGCTCGGCCGTTGGATTACGGACACTGGTCTGCACACAAAATTGAAAGCCTGACCAACTATGAAATCCGACACGGTGAAGCGGTTGCCATTGGTCTGGTCTTGGACGCCAAGTATTCTGTGATCGAGGGTCTACTTCCCGATGGTGAAGAAATACGAGTTCACAATCTTTTGGTCGCACTCGGATTTGATTTGTGGCATCCCGTTTTGGAAAAATTGGACAACTCGGGCGTTCCAGTTGTATTGAACGGCCTGCATGATTTCAAGGAACATCTTGGGGGCGAATTATGCGTCACCTTACTCAAAGAAATTGGTGTTGGCATCGAAGTGAATGAGATGGACTCCGAAAGTGTGTCTGCGGCGATAAATTGGCTAAAGGCCAAGGCCTAACTGTGTCCAAGCAAGTTCCTTTGAATCGAAAATCGGATTCCAATTGGTTGCCCAGACAGTTTTGGCCGAAAACTGTTCTCGATTTTTTTGTGTTGCAATTCCGAATCGGTTTAACCCTCGTTATCGTCGTCCCATTGATCATGAGCCTGAGTGCAGATTGGGATAGGCTTCACCCGCCCGGTATCGGATTGATTCTGTTTCTCTGCCTGGTGCCGGTCATCGCAATAATATTTTTAGTCGACCGGAAGACTTTGCTTTGGACCACGTTTTTGTTTTTGTTTTCTGCGGTCGGAGCCGCGATAGGATTGTGGATTGGTTTCACGGGGGACCAACCTTATGAAACGGAACGCTTGTTATTTGTATCGTCGATTTTGGCGGGACTATTTTGGTGGTTCGGTATCCAGATGAAAAAACGATTCACGCGTCAATCGCCGGGTATTCGCGAACTGCCCTCGAACGATTGAAGTTCGGACAGTTTGAAGTAAGATTTTGACTGATTTTGAACAGGACAAAATCGGATGAGCGCTATTTGATTTGAGACGGAGAAACGATGGAATTTGTTGCAGATCTTTGGTTGGCGATTTTAATTGCCACTGTGGTCCTGTGGTTTATGAGTTTTATTGCTTGGGCTATTCTGCCTCACCATTTTGCAGATCGTCGCAAAGTGGATGATGAAGAGGGATTGATGGCCTACATCCGCGAAGCAAACATCGGGCCTGGGAATTATTTTTTCCCCTACGTTGCGTCATCCAAACAGCAGGGCACCCCGGAATATCTTGAAAAGTATTCAAACGGGCCACGCGGAACATTGAATGTTTACGCGATGCCTAATATGGGGAAAAATATGGCTCTCACCATCGTCTACTTTTTTATCACGGTATTTACAATCGCATATCTCGGATCGGTTGCCTGTCCCGCAGGCACCGATTTCGTAACTGTTTTTCGAATTACAGGGACGGTCGGAGTCTTAACTTATGCTTCAAGCGGCGCCTTGAATCGAATTTGGTTTGTAGAGCGAATGTGGACCCACATCGTCGATGGAGTGGTGTACGGCGTGGCACTCGGATTGATTTTTGCATTCTTTTGGCCGTCTGCGTAAGTGTCTGAATCTTGAGATTCGGATTTTGTCAGTCACCTGCCGCCATCCTTTTTCCTCAAAACGAGGATGCAAAGTCCTGTCTGTCGGTCCGATTGTTCCGAAGAAAACGATTCCAGTAAATTCAATCTGAGTGGTCGTTTGGCGAAATGCAAAATGGAGCCCTTGAAGACGTGGATTGACCTACGTTTTAGTGGAAGGATCCCGGGAAAATCGCTGACAATTGACAAGTTGGTTGATCGTGCAATTGAATTTCGCCCCCGGGTTACTTGTTTGACGTAACCTCCGCGAGTTTTTAATGATCGTAAAAGCTGATCTTGGTCGACAAGACCATCGAATCTCAAGCCATCGAATCCAGACCAAAAAGGTCTTGCACATCATCAACGGTGAACACTTTGCGGGTGCTGAACGTGTTCAGGATTTACTTGGTAATGCCCTTCCGCAATTCGGATTTGAAGTCGGATTTGTTTGCGTGAAACCAGATCGATTTCCAAAAGTTCGACATTCTGATTGTGACCTGTTTGAAGTCCCTATGAAGTCGAAGGTGGACCTGTTTTCATCGCGGCGAATCGTGGAAATTGCGAGACAGGGTGAATATCAATTGATTCATGCCCATACACCGAGATCAGTATTGATGGGGTCGATGGCAGCCAAAAAGCTTCATTGTCCGTTAGTTTACCATGTTCACAGCCCAGTCGGTCGAGACTCAACGAGAGGGTGGGCCAACCGAATCAACACCTGGATGGAGAAATTCAGTCTAAGCCGGGCTTGTAAATTGATATGTGTTTCCAGCAGTCTTCATGAGTATATGGAGGGGATTGGACATCCGACCGAAAAGATGGAAGTGGTATTAAACGGAGTCCCGGCATTTGAGGACCTACCCATGCGACAACCACCGGACGGGACTTGGACAATCGGCACGATGGCGTTGTTTCGACCAAGAAAAGGTGTTGAGGTTCTGTTAGATGCGATCTCGATTTTGGATCGGCAGGGAATCGATCTGAACCTGCGGGCAGTCGGACCGTTTGAAACGCCAGAATACAAAACGGAAATCATGGAACGAGCTAATTCGTTGGGAATTCAAGACAAGATCAACTGGACCGGATTCCAAACAGATATTAACGAACAATTGAGAATGATGGACCTGTTTGTTTTACCCAGTCTGTTTGGCGAAGGTTTACCTATGGTGGTCCTCGAGGCGATGGCAAACGCCGTACCAGTTATCGCCAGCGATGTGGAAGGAATTCCAGAGGCCGTTCGCGACGGAGTGGAGGGTTTGATATTTGAACCATCCAATCCAGAAGATCTAGCTAAAAAACTGGCCACGTTAATCGGCGACCAGCCACAATGGACAGCGATGAGTCAGAGTGCCTGGGCCAGGCAACGGAATCATTTATCGGACGTCAGCATGGCCCGTGGAGTCGCGAAAGTTTACCAAGAGCTACTGACGTAGAATTTCCGATGACTGAGCTCGCGATTATTTCCATTGAAACGTAGATTCAGTGAGACGTTCAAAGGCTTCGATATATTTTTCGCGGGTCTTGCTGATAATTTCTTCTGGCAGCGGAGGTGGGGGACTGTTTTTGTCCCAATCAGTAGAATCCAAAAATTCTCTTACAAACTGTTTGTCGAATGAAACTTGGTTGCGTCCTTCTTCGTAATGATCGGCTGGCCAAAACCGTGAACTGTCGGGGGTCAGGATTTCGTCGATTAAAATTAACTGGTCGTCAAACCAGCCCCATTCGAATTTGGTATCGGCAAGGATGATCCCTTTTTCGGCAGCGTAGTTCCTGCCTTTGACGTAGATTTCGATACTGCGTCTTTTGAGCTCCTCAGCTACCTCCGGCCCCAGTTGCGAGATCACCTGATCTAGCGATACGTTTTCATCGTGTCCCGATTCTGCTTTGGTAGCAGGCGTGAAAAGCGGTTCTTGAAATTTGGCACAATTTTTAAGCCCTTTTTCAAGTTGAATTCCACAAACTGACCCCGTCGATACGTAATCTCTCCATCCAGATCCGACCAGGTAACCTCGAACGACACATTCGATCGGAACAACTTGGCACTTTTTGACGACCATGGATCGTCCTTCGAGCGATTCACGGTTCAGGCCATCCGGGCAATCTACATCATCAAGTTCGGTCGAAACGACATGATTGGGAACGTCCAGAAATTCGAACCAGAATTTGCTGATCTGGGTGAGCACCCTACCTTTATCGGGAATTAACGACGGAAGGATGTGATCAAATGCACTGATGCGGTCGCTCGCAACCATCAGGTAATGATTTCCGAGGTCGTAGACGTCCCTTACTTTTCCTTTGCGAATCAGAGTACTTGGCACTCAACCTCTCCCTACCAACTTGTGACGCAAAATGGCAATATAAGCAAGGCAATCGACACTCGATAGGGGTAACTTCGACACGTAGGATTGCGAAATTGAAGTCGGAAGCCAGTTCAAAAATTTTAGAAAACCAATGGGAAATTAACGATGACTTTCCCGATGCGTTTGAACGGATATTCCAAAGCGGGTCAAAAACAGCCACAATACCGGCGTCTGCTACCTTTTTGAATGATCAGCACAACACAATCCCTCACGAATGATGGGTCAATAACGGAATGGGTGAATTTAGATTTTTGATTCCGAAGACTTGGGAACTCGATTCCTACCAGGTCCATTCCATCCACGTCGTCGGGCTCGATGGTATACCGTGGCCATGTCGAATTGCATCGGGGACTGCTGAAAACGAGGCCCGTAAAATTATTTCGATTTCTCGTAACAACGATAATTCGGGAAAGGTTTATATCCATTTTCCAATACCCAAATTTGGAGAATTTTTGATTTGTACCGGAACGCTTCCGGTCCGCGAAGAACCTTACGAATTGATAGTCGAATTAGCTCGGGGAACCCTGAATCGACTTCGCAACCAATTATCCATTTGGCAAGAAGGCGGGCTGACGATTTCCACGTCAGTTTTTGATTTGGTGAAGTCATCAAGCCATCTGCTTGGGAAGGCAATTTTATCACCGATAGATAATGAAAAAGATGAACTTGCCACCGAAAGCATTGCGCTGGCAAGTGAAGCGATCTTTAGCTTGTCGGGTGAATTCGGAACCCAAATTTCTGAGTTTCGACGCAACCATAGTGAGTTAAGCGATTTTTGGATGGCCGCCTCGGCAAAAAGCTTGCGGGATGCCGAGCGGATCGAACAACTAGGAGTTTTCGAACTCATTCAGTTGGGAATATCTCCTGATTCCGACCATAGTCAGTTCCAAAGCAAAACTTCGAACATCGCAACCAAAGCGCCCAGCCGAATCATTTTGGGGCCTTGGCTCGACGCGAGTGTGGGAGGCATGCCGGAACACTTGATGGTTTTGGATGATTTTCCGGTTCGTCGAAATCATATTGTTAATGAACTAAGACAGGATCTGAGGAATCTTCCTGAGTCTACTTCTTTGTTACACATTGTTGGGGGAGTGAACGGGATTGGGCATCGACATTTGTCCCATTCGCAACAAATTCAATTGACAGCGGATTTGTTGCGACAAGTAGAAGAATCCGAAGCGGATATTCCGACGATGATCAGTTTTGATTTTCCCTGGGCAGAGCGGCTTGCTGGAGCAGTCGGTGGCGTCCACCCGCTTCAAATAGCCGATTCCCTTTTACGGCAGGGCCTTGAGATCTCGGTACTCGGTCTTGAAATCAATCTTGATTATTGGCCTAACGGAAGCACGATTCGAGATCCGCTTCAATGGATCGATTTGGTCGACATCTGGGCCCAGCTTGGATTGCCGCTAGTTTTGATTCTTCGAGTTCCCGAGTGTGATGATGATCAGTTAAAGGGATCAACCGACCGAATGGTCAACAGTTCGCCCGGCAAAGCGACATCGGAACAGAGAATCGAGTTCTTAAAAACAGTTATCCCGATGATGATTGCTCGCCCAGCAGTCTACGGGTTGGTTTGGGCTCAGGCCGACGACCACACGGACTCGCGATATCCGGGTGCTGGAATTTTCCAAGACCATCAGTTGAAAACCGGACTCAAAAGCCTAATTAAGTCCGTCCGATCTCATATCGACGGTAATTAAATCGCTTTCTAATTTGACGGTTGGAGCCTCAATTCTCAATTGAGTTGTAAATTTCTACCCACACAAACCAGACACATGTCGTCGATGGCTCGTTGGCGGCCCATATGACGGCTGACCACGCTTCTTACGATTTGCCCGATTGACTCGGGGGATTTTGCCTGGGCCATTTTAATTTCGTTGACCAGCGTTTCAGTCGTTAGTTGTTCTCCGTTTTCGTTCATCGCTTCGTTAATGCCGTCGGTATACAGCAATAATGTATCGCCTGGTTCAAGAGAGATGTCGATCGATTCGTATTCGAAGTCATCCATAATGCCTAGCGGTAGGCCAGCCTCTTCGATGGCGAGTTGGCTAATTTGTTCATTCTTGGCACTTCGCAATATCGGAGGCATGTGGCCAGCGTTTACGATTGTCATTTGGTTGGTGGTTTTGTCTAAAAGCCCAAGTGCTAACGTGACGAAGCGATCGATGTTTAGGTCAGACAAGTTTCGGTTCATCCGAGATACCGCTTCGACAGCGGACTCGGACGTTGCTAATGCAAAACGGCTTTCCGCCGATACTTTGGCCATCAACAGAGCGGCAGCAACCCCGTGTCCGACGACGTCGGCGATGATAATTGCGACCTTGTCTTTGCTCAATTCGACATAGTCAAAATAGTCGCCTCCAACTTGTTGCATCGGACGGTAGTACGAATAGAAATCGTAACCTTCGAATTCGGGACTTCGTTGGGGCAGAAATCGGTGTTGTAATTCGTGCGCCAAGGCCAAATCTGTTTTGAGGGCTTCCGATCGTTTTGCATCGACAAATAGGTCGCTTTTTTGAATCGCCAGACTTGCCTGGAGTGCTACGGCAACAAAAGTTTCAACATCCCCTTCGTGAAATGTTGTCGAATGTTTCAAAGTATCGAGTTGAATCACACCGATCGATTCATCTTTACTGTTGATCAGCGGGGCACACATGATCGATCGAATTCTAAAATCAACAATACTTTTGCTCATGTCAAAACGATCGTCCGACGCGGCATCGCTACTGATGATCGGTCGTTTTGATGTCATGACTTGGTCGACGATGGTTCGACTGATTCGAATCTGCTCAGCTAAACCAGGGCGTCGTGTTTTAACACCGAGCGGCTCGAGAATTCCTTCCGAGTTTTTTAGGATGACAAATCCCCGGTCAGCTTCGGTAAACAACTCAAACAGAAAGTCCAAAATTTTGGCCAACACCGCGTCTCGCTCTACCGTCTCACTCAAAGCATGAGTAATTTTGGTCAGCGTTGCCAGTTTCTCTTCGGCACTGACAAGGTTATGGATTCCCGAGTGATGGGACGGAATGTCAAACTGAGATAGAATTTGCGAATTAGAGCTTCCGATGTCATCCAAAAGCACTGTCTTGGGACCAGTTACTCTGGAGTCTGCTGTCGGCGGCGGAGTAACTGTTCGGGCTGCTTCATCGGCTAGATTGAATACCAATGTGACATCGCAAATTCGAATCTCGGATTGATCCAGTAGCCGGGTTGGCTGCTGAATGGGTTGGTCGTTCAGGAAAGTACCATTGCGACTGTTCAAATCTCGAACGTAATACTGGCCTCCGTCGTAAGTGATTTCAGCATGCCGTCGACTGACCGAGCCGTCGTCGATGTGAATTTCACATTGCGGATGTCTACCGATAACAACCGGGTCCTGATCCAGCGAAAACTGTTTGGTGACAACCGAGTCGTCTTGCGAAGTCAAAATCGCCATTTACCATCACAACCTTATAAAGTGCGTCTTCTAAATTTTAGTTTTCAATCAGGTATGTGGTCAACGCGAAGTTAATGTCGCGAAGATATCTTGCGTAATTTGAATCTCACGCTGTGAAATTCGGCTCTGATGTTTGCCGACGCACTCATATCGACTCGTCAATGAGGGAAACTATCACTAAGTCCATCGCCCACCCACTTCGTTTGGGATCCATCTGGAGAAAGGAATTGATTTGAAATCACATACAAAACACTTAGTCTTTCATATCCCCGATCGAATGGGATTTAAAAATATTACCTCAGAAGTGGAACGCGAGTTGATCGCGAGCGGAATTCAGGAAGGATTGTTGTTGTGCAATGCGATGCATATCACTGCAAGTGTCTTTATTAACGATGACGAAAGCGGATTGATTCGAGATTACAAAAAATGGCTGGAGGAATTGGCTCCCTTTGATCCATCCCCAACTCGATATCATCACAATCGCACCGGCGAGGACAATGCCGATGCTCACCACAAACGACAGATTATGGGGAGAGAAGTCATAGTTGCAGTCACCGAAGGTAGGCTCGACTTGGGACCTTGGGAGCAGATTTTTTATGGCGAATTCGACGGGAATCGAGACAAGCGGGTGATGGTGAAAATCATTGGGGAATAAAACCGCTGGCAGCACTCGTCATCCATGGTGTGCCATTTAAAAAAGGGAAGCAGAAGCTTCCCTTTTGGATTTACTGGATGGATAGAGCTGTCGAGTCCTAAGTTCAACTGGACCGATGGTCAATTGGAAACGAATGACTTTGCGAATCAAGCGATTTCGTTGATCATTTTGGAGACCGCCGCGTCAAATCTTTCGGGGGTATCGTAGGTACCACTTTGGATTTGAGCTTTCAGTTCGGCAACTCGGTTGGCACGTGCGGAACTCATTGCTACCTCCGCCACATTGTTTTGGCCGGCTTCCACGCTAAGAGTTTGGGCATTGGTGGAAATGTCTAATTGATCCTGGGGTAGAGAATTGCTGGTTTCTACCGACTGGGTGCGATTTTGGGTATTGAGTTGAATTGGAGTTGTGTTTTGAACTCCGGATGTTGGTCTAATTTGCATTTTTTGATCTCCCTGTCACGGGTTTGGCTTTTCGGTTGGGACGATTGATGCCAGGTTTTTGGTGTAATTGTTTGTAATTTTTGGAATCGCATCTTTGCGATTGTCTTTCAGTTGCGATCCATCATCAAATCAATGCCATCCATGACTGAGAATCTTCATGCGATTTCCAATCACAACCGTTATCGACTGATTCTGATCAACCTCTTACTTTTCCAAAGACTACGGGTTGAGTTTCGCCGACCCAATTCGCCTGAACCAGTCATCAGAAATTCTGAGTGATTGGGCAGTAAATGAGTTGACGATCCCAAAGTACGTGCTTCTCTTTTAAGTGGTTCGAAAAAACCACCCGATTATTTGACGAAGCTGCGCGAGTATAGAGAAAATCACGGCAACAGAACAAGTTCAATCCGCATTTTTACGGGCCAACGGAAACGACATCCGTTGGATTGGCAAGGCGATAGCAGATTTTTTCAGCCGATAGCACTGAACATTCCGTTGCTAAGATTCGTTTCAGATGGCATTGAAATTTTAAGTACAAATCATCGTCAAGAAGACGACTGAATCAGGTTTGCTGGGAAGCACCAAAAAGTAAGGCCAGCAAGATGATCCGTAATCCGCAAACCCCCCAATTGAACCTCGCCAAGAATCGATTTGAGCCGCCTTTTTTCGTTGACATGGAGGCATTTTTTGAATTCAGTTTTTGGATTTCGGAAGAATTGCTTGACCTGGAAGCCAAGTTTAGCGAGCGAACTCAAAAACTGACCGCTGAACATCAGTCAGAATCGAGTTAGGCGGAAGGCAACACTCTGATTTCTTGTCGTTGATGTTGACGAAAATGTCGTATTTCAGGTCTTTCTGATCCGTCATTAGGTTGACGGTGCATAGAAAAAGGCCCGCGAAAGCGAGCCTGAAATGATTTCAAATCGGTTTTGACAATCTTTGACTGAAAGACTTTTCGAGCGACAAGTTTTTCTCATTTGGCTTGTCTATTTAGCGGTTGAACTCGATCCGCCGTAGGCCAAGCTGTTGTTGAAGACGATGTACGATACTGCTGTGCATTTGGCTGACTCGGCTTTCGCTCAAGTCCAGCGTTTGACCAATCTCTTTCATGGTCAATTCTTCGTAATAATAAAGAATGATAATCAGCCGTTCGTTTCGATTGAGTCCTTTGGTGACCAATCTCATCAGGTCATTTTTTTGAATTCGTCGGGTAGGGTCTTCCCCTTTTTTATCCTCAAGAATATCAATTTCCCGGACGTCTTTGTAACTATCAGTTTCGTACCATTTTTTGTTGAGGCTGATGAGGCCAACCGCATTGGCGTCGCTCATCATTTTCTCAGTTTCCTTCACAGTCAATTCCAACTCTTGAGCCAGTTCAGCAACGGTTGGTTGTCTGCCGAGACGGGTTTCCAGCCTCTTGGTGGCATTGTTGATTTTGCTGGCTTTGGAACGAACCAGTCGAGGTACCCAGTCCATCGTCCGTAGTTCGTCAAGCATTGCTCCGCGTATCCTTGGGACACAATAGGTTTCGAACTTAACTCCTCGATCCATATCAAAGGCATCGATGGCGTCCATTAATCCAAATACGCCAGCTGAAATTAAGTCGTCCAACTCGACTCCATCAGGAAGTCGCTGCCAAATTCTTTCTCCGTTATATTTGACCAGTGGAAAATATCTTTCCATCAATCTGTTACGCAGCTCTTTGTCCACGCAGTCTGGTTTATATCTTTTCCAGACTTCTAGAATTTCTTCTTGATCTGCAACGCTTGTCGCCATGCAATCCTCCGTGATTGTTATGCGAAATTGACTACGGTATTTTGAAGGACCGAAGTCAATTTTGTATTCATTCCAGCAATCGCTTGCTGTCCTGAACAGCCTGTGGTTTTGTCATTCAGTTGGAGGGTAAATATCAAAATTAGCTTTGCCGCGTCAATGAACAAATTACAAACTGGCGTAATTTTTTTTCCGTTTTTTCGCGAGTATCCCGGTCTAATCCCCCGAAAGCGCACGAGCTTTCGGGTCAGGAATTTACCACCTTAGGTAGATCGGGATTTGGTCGATGAGACTTTTGAAAAAAGTTCGGATTGTTCCGTTTTTCAAATATTTGTTCAGGAACTTGATCAAGCCGCACTGGCTGGCAGATTTAGTTGGTCTGCCGTGATCTCCGCCACGGTCTCGGTCATTCCGTTTTCTGATTCTCGGCTTCCCAGAACAAACATGTTGCTGGCATGTCCGATGGCAAGTTTTGCAATAACGGGGCGAACCGACTGGTCGACCAAAGCAATCGGGCGAAGTCCTGCAGATTCCATTTCGAGGGTTGTTTCCTGAATGGCAAGGGCGATTTTTTCCACCAAGTCGCTTGGCATATCCAGATGAATTTCGCCATCCTTTTCTTCCCACGAATTGGCGAGTTGATATTCAATGTCGGGAGCGAGTCGGAAAACAGGGATTGGATGTCGTGGCCCAAACGACAGACCTGTTGTAATGTGCCGGCCAAGTCGAACTCTGACTTTCTCGACTAACTGCAATCGTGAAGACATTCGATCAATATGATCGCCGATCGTTTCCAGGATAAGTCCGATCGGCCGGATGCTAACTCCCTCTTTGAGCAACGATTTTAGAATCTGTTGTAATTCACCAATGGAAATTTTTTCGGGGACAAGCCCGTCCACTACCGCAGGTGTCGATGACTCGACCGCATCGACCAATTTCTTGGTAGCATCTCGGGTGAGCACTTTGTCCGCGTGTTCGACCGCGGTGCTTTTAATATGGTCGGCAATCATTTCGACAGCCGATCGAACTTCGTATCCCAGATCCATCGCCGATTCAATGGCGTCGGCGGTAATCCAAAAAGCAGTATGCTGAGTCAGGCTCTCATCGAGTATGCCGCGAACCACTCCGTCTCCCAAGGGTCCTTTGGCAAAACCATTGTCAATCGCAGCACAGCACTGCGGTTGAACATTAGCCCTTTCGACTTCATTCCCGTGAATTAGGATCCGAAATTCGTTTTGCCCTAAGGAAAGTTCATCTCCGATCCGTACTTTGGGAAGTAGCAGTCCCATTTCTTCTGCAAGTTGTTGACGAACCGAGGAAACCTGTTTGAGAAGCATTCCGCCTCGGTTGACGTCCGTCAATGGAATCAGCCCCAAGCCCAGCTCAAGTTCAAAGATGTCGTTTCGAAACAATTGATCAAATGTGAGTTCCTTGGCAGAGGTTGATTGGGTTGCCTGGTTGGCTCGGGCCTGTGCCAATTCGGATTTGACCAGATTATTTTTTCGTTGCAGCAAATAGGCGCCGGCAACACAACCGGCGGCAATGAATGTCAGCGGCAGTTTGGGAAGCTCCGTGAAAACCATCAAGATAAGGAACCCCGCAGTAATCATAAGGGTGACTGGATTTGAAAAAATCTGAGTGACAGATTCATGCGGCAAGTTCGACTGGCGGGTGCTTCGGGTGACGAGTATTCCAGCGGCCAGCGAAATTAGAAGTGCTGGTACCTGACTTGCCAGTCCGTCTCCGATAGTCAATTGCGTGAAAGTTTCGACTGCCACCTGGGGGCTCATTGATTGCGCGATTCCAATGGCAAACCCCGCAACCATGTTGATCATGGTGATCAAGATAGCTGCAACCGCATCCCCTCTTACGAATTTGCTGGCACCATCCATCGTTCCATAAAAATCAGCGTGTGAAACAGCCTCTGCTCTTCTTCGTTTGGCTTGCTCAGGAGTGATCGCACCGGAATTGAGGTCGGCATCGATTGCCATTTGACGGCCGGGCATTCCATCCAAAGCGAATCGAGCTGAAACCTCTGAAATTCGCGTCGCCCCTTTCGTAATCACAATAAACTGGATCACAAAAATGATTGCGAAAATCACAACACCAACTGCAAGACTGTCACCGGTTACAAATTGGGAAAAACTGTGGATGACCCCTCCGGCTGCCATTTCGCCATCAATCGGGCCTCTCGTAAGAATCAGTCGAGTTGTAGCGATATTTAATGCCAATCGGGCCAAGGTGGTGATTAACAAAATGGCTGGAAAAACACTTAGTTCCAGTGGTGACTTGGCATAAATCGTCGACAGTAAAATGATAACAGCCAGCGCGATGTTACCGGCCAGCAGTATGTCGATGATCCCTGCCGGTAAGGGAACAAAAATGATGCTGAGGCTAGCGATGATACCGAAGGGTAACAAAAGGTCAGTAACTTTACTTTTGTAATTTTCCATGCGACTGGCCTCCAGGATTCTTGATTTCCGGGACAGTAGATCAAGTTTGAAATTTTTACCAGTCCGATTCAAACCATCTCGTTATGCAAATCGGATACGCGATCGCGACAAGCGTCAGGGGATCAAAATGCGGCTTTATTCGATCAGCTTTATTCAAACCACACGTTGTCAGCCGCTTGCAGATTTTTATCCAAAATCTGTATTGAGTGATTCGGGAATCCTTTTAAACTCCCGCGACAAAAAGCCGGGCAATTTTGGTCGGCAACTCACTGAGGCTTCTTTTAATAATCCCTCACCATCCAGTGCAGGAAAGATTGCACTTATATTGGAGGAAACATGTCTTTTAATAAAACCAGAACCTTATCAGGAATGCTAACTTTTGGGCTATTTGGATTATCGTCCGGTGTCCTGAATGCTCAAGATGTCGGAGAATCTGGACAAAAGGCAGGAGAAGCGCTGAGCGGCATCGTCAACACGATCACCCAGGCTTTCCAGGGCGGCGAAGCAGGTGAAGCGGCTAGGTACGAATTGATCCAAATGGCAGGAACCGCTTGTTTTGTTTTAGCGGTTCTGGTGATCAGCTACATGATTGCTTCGGCCGTAGGACGTTTTGTAGGCGGTCAGGTTACCAAACGAGTGGATGTAACGCTTGGAAAATTCCTTTCCAAAGCGATTCGGAATCTTTTAATGCTAGTCGTTGTGATGGTCGCATTGGACACATTTGCAGGAATTGACATTACTGCTTTCGCAGCCATCCTGGCGGCACTTGGGTTCGCCATCGGAATGGCCCTACAGGGAACGCTAGGGAACTTTGCTGCGGGGATTATGCTGCTGGTTTTTCGCCCCTTCAAAATCGGTGATTACATCGTAGTGGCAGGTACTCAAGGTACTGTTGAGGAAATCGATCTATTTACGACGCGGCTCAATACGCCTGATAACCGGCATGTGATTGTTCCTAACAATGAAATATTTGGCAACAAGCTTGAAAACTACTCTCGCAACGAACTTCGTCGAGTCGATGTCAACGTGGGATCGGACTATTCGGCCGACCTTGAGGACACAAGACGGGTTCTATTCGCTGTAGCCGATGGAGTGTTTCAGGCCCACCGATCCGACAACGCGGACGATCCGGTTGTCTATTTGGTCGAACTAGGTGCGTCTTCGGTAGACTGGCAGCTGCGCGTTTGGTGTTCGCCCAAAGACTACTGGGCTGTGCGAGAGGAATTGACGGTGAATGCCAAAAAGGCCCTCGACCGAGCAGGAATTGGAATTCCGTTCCCTCAGATGGACGTTCACGTGGGTGGAAAGCTTCTTGCAAAAGCCGCCTGAATCTCAGGATAGGTGAATTTCGGGTCATCAAAAGCGGCATGATTTGCCGGATCGACTCGCGATTGACATTTTTTCGCTCCGATTCGCGTAAGCGGTCTCGGTACGTTAATATCTGGCTTGTTAATGGATCGTCCGGATCTGGTTCACGACTTAATCGTAAAAAGTTGGCAAGGTAACAAGTTAGCCAGCGAATCAACTAGCGTGCACGATGAACCGGTGACGGGTCGAATTCAAGGGCTTGTTTCTTAGCCTGAATCTTAATCGCCAGAGAAACGTATGTCAGAAGAACCCGTCCAGGAAGATACCGAAGGAGGACTGCTTCCTCGGTTTTCAATGACTCAATTTTTTCTGTTTTTCATCGTGGTTGGAATTTTCGCCAGTTTTTTTGGCGGTGCCTGGCGGGGTAGCCTCATTGGTCGTGGAATGGTGATCGCTACTTTATTGATGCCACTGATTTTTCTTGGATTTGCGGGTACTTATTGGCTTGGCTTTCTAATCGGTACCAGAGGAAAAAAAGTAGCAAGATGATTTTCAAAGGGCGACTTGCATTTAGTTTGAAATTTCATCCCATCGTGATGTTCGCTTTCGTCGTGGGAACGCTAACCAGTACCGATGCCTACGGTCAACAACCTGTACGCTCAATCAATGTGACTGTTTCGCAGGGATGGTGTTCTTCGGAGTCGGGATACATTCCGATCCGCGTGGGAGTCTCACAGGTCAATGGGAAACCGATTCAAGAAGATATTGATGTTGAGGTTGCGATCACGGTCAGGCCATGGAATCGACGGGAAACCGTTATCGTGTCTTCGGGCATTTGGCCAACGGGTCAAAAATCCTGTGAACTGGAAATGTATCTTCCATGTCAGCAGTTAAGTCGAACTCGGAACTTTTACCTTGAATTCAAAATGGATGGGAGGAAGACCGGGTCAAGGAATTTCGATTTTTACAATCTAGATAACCCCGTGGACCAGAATGAAGGCGTCACGACTCTGTTCGTTGGTAGCGGAGCGGTTCGCGGAAAAGAGACGGCAACCGTCAAGTGGAGGAGGAATAACCGTTACCCAGATTCGGTGAATTCAAATGGAATCAGTTCAAACCCAGCTGCACGCGGCAATGCTCTCCAGTCGATTGGAATGAACTTTGAGTCTTGCAATGAATCAGATTTGCCAAAACATTGGATTGGACTGACCTCATGTGAGCGGATCTTAATTGAGTGGAAAGACTTCGAAAATTTGTGTCGTAAAAATGAGCGCCAGCGTTCAAATCTTGAAGCTTGGGTCGCAGCTGGCGGAAGCTTGATCGTTTTGGGAACCAAAGACTTTTCTAATGCCAGTGATTTTTGGGAACTGCTCCTCGGCGATCAACGGAAGGCAGCCATCCAAAAAGGAATTGGAGATTGGCAGGTTTCAATGCCCTTAATCAAGAAACTGGATCAGGTGCTCGATTCTTATTCGGAATATGAGAATGGCCAATATCCGCCATTTGACTCCAAGCTCAAACGAAACGAATACCAGAGTTTAGAAATTCCAAAATTTGAAACGCTGGCGGATGTTCCAGTCAAAAACCAATATGCATTTACGAGGTATATGGATGGTGGGATCAGCATCGTCCCCAAAAGTTATGCCAGACTGACTAGACAAGATGCAATGGACTTGGTGAATCAAGGACGTTTGGAAAAATTAGGGATAGCCACTCGACTTGGCGACAATCGGTTCGAATTTAAGGTACCTGGGGTGGGAGAGCCACCCTATTTTTTGTTTGCGACGTTATTGACTCTTTTTCTGATTACCGCTGGCCCCGTTATGCTCATCGTCCTGCGGCGTTCGGGACGCCTGCACCTACTGATGGTTCTGGTACCGGTGCTGTCGTTGATGATTTGCACCAGTTTGACGCTCCAAAACATTTTAGTAATTGGGACGGCCAGATATTGTCGCTTCCAATCGGTGACTCATTTTGATCACCGCACTAACTTGGCAGTTTCCCACCAGCAATCAGCCTATTTTTTTGGTATCAATCCCAGGCAGTATGAATTTACGTTTCCAAGCCTCGCCATACACGACAACGATACATCGTTCTTGCCGTATCGATTGGATTGTCTAGAAGATGGTATTCGACATTCCGGTGGTAATATTGCGACCCGCACGCACCATCAATTTAAGTCGCTCAATGTTATCTCGACCCAAAAAAGAATTTTGATTCGGAATCTGTCTCAGCAAAAACTGGATGTCGAAAACCGACTTGGGGTTGGGGTCAAGGCTGCTGTTTTTCGAACCAAAGATGGATACTTTGGTATCTCCAATTTGGGAGCCGAAGAATCTGGAGCAGCAGACATGATCCAGTCGTCAGAAGATGGCTCTAAAATTTCAAACGGGGTATCGAATTGGTGGCGTAGCCAAATGAGCGAGATCTATCCCGATCTGAACGAACTTGAAAAAAAACGAAATAGATTTAATTTTCAAATCCAGGGCGAAACTTATATTCGATTGTTTCAGGCCTTTTCAGGAGATCTGTCTTTGATTCTGACGGAACCTAACAGCTACTTGGCAATCGTAGAAGATAATCCACTCAGTCCAGCAAGTTCCGATGTCAATGTTGTTTCCAAAAGACACCTCATTCGAGGCAAGTGGTAGATGATGGACACTGGAACGCACCCATTGATCGAACTTCGAAACCTTTGTCGAGTCTTTGGTCCTACTTATGCGGTCAATGGGGTCTCTTTTGAAGTTCAAAAAGGAGAAGTGTTCGGATACATCGGACCTAATGGAGCAGGGAAAACGACCAGTATGCGTATCCTCGCCACCCTCGATTCTCCGACGTCCGGTTCAGCTTGGGTGGATGGTTTTTCGGTCATTAACGATCCCGATAAAGTTCGCAAACGATTAGGTTGGATGCCTGATGGTTTTGGGACCTATCCGAATGTGAACTGTGAAGAGTACCTCGATTTTTTCGCGCGTTCCTACGGACTACGAGGTACCGATCGACGAAAGGCATTGGTCCGCGTTATGGGGTTTACCCAGTTGGACCGGCTTTCACAAAAACCGATTGACGGGCTCTCGAAAGGAATGAAGCAACGCCTCTGTCTGGGTAGGGCACTCATCCATGACCCTCAAGTTTTGATTCTTGACGAACCGGCTGCCGGGCTGGACCCTCGCGCACGAATTGAGCTTCGAGAAATGATTTCCGCTCTTGCCGCAGAAGGAAAAGCTCTTTTGATCAGCAGTCATATTTTGTCGGAATTGGCTGAAATGTGCGACCGAGTCGGAATTATCGAACAGGGAAGACTCTTGGCGGTCGGGACCGTCGATGAAATCCTTAGCAAGAGCACCGCCGATAATCAAGCAAGAACAGAAACGGTTACCATCGTGATCGAGGTGGTAAAAGACCCGGATGCAGCAGCCCAGTGGTTAGAGAATCAATTCAAGGTTCCGGTCAAAAAGCGATTGGCAAATTCAATTACGATCGAATTCTCGCCAGACGCTGACAAAAGAGCGGACCTGTTAAAACAAATGGTGGATCAAGGGATCGAAGTTTCCGATTTTGCAACCCGGCAGGTTTCACTCGAAGATGTGTTTTTGACGGTCACCCAGGGGAAAGTTCAATGAGTGATTCAACCGTGGAAACGACAACGACCATTCAAACCAAGTCAGATCCTACATTCTTGATCGCGGATGATAAAAATCACTGGTTTGACCGGTGGTGCGAAAAGATCGGTGATAATTTAAGTTCAATCCTGGTTAAGGAAACGAGGCAGGCGGTCAAAAGTCGGCAGTTTTTTTGGTCATACATTTTGTTGATCGTCGCGGTCACGACTTGGACTTGCATCGGGATTACGATTCCCGAATACGAAAGAGCCCGCGTTCTGTTGGCTGGTTATTTGATAATTTTGGGTTTTCCGCTTGGAATCATCATTCCATTTTCAGCCTACCGTTCGCTGGCCCGCGAATTTGAGGATGGCACGATTCAGTTGATTTCGATCACAACAATGAAGCCATATCAAATTGTTGTCGGAAAATTTGCCAGCGCGATCCTGCAGTTGCTTACTTATCTAGCGATTTTGGCACCTTGCATTTTGTTTACCAACATGCTGCCAGGAATCAGCTTTAATGTGCTCGTGTTTAGTTTGATCCTTTGTGTCTGCGGATCGATTACTTTGATCAATCTGGGGCTGTTTTTAGCCGGCGCATTTCGGTCCCGCACCCTTTCGGTTGGTGTTTCGCTACTGTTGGTACTGGCACTTGGGTTTTCTTATTTCCTCTACTGCATTTTTATTGGCGAACAAAGTTCGAGAATGGGCTTCTCCTTTGATTTCAACGATAAAGAGACCCAGTTGGGGTTGTTCGCCGGATTTGGACCTGGGTTGACTTCGGCTGCTCTGTTTTTGGTGGCGGCGGCTTCTCAAATTTCATTCCCGTCTGATAATCGGTCGACCTTGATCCGGATCGTGATGTTGGTTCAGTTGTTCGCGTTTGTTGGATTTGTGGCAGGCGTTCTGGATGTCAGCGGGAATATTGAAGTCGACATGGTGATCGTCGGGGCCACAGTGTTTTTGGGACATTATTGGCTGATCATGGGATTCCTGATGACTGGTGAAACGGGGCAGATCTCAGAACGGGTTCGAAGGAGTCTTCCAAAAACGACTTTTGGGCGAAGCTTTTTTTCTTTGCTGATGCCAGGCCCGGGACGCGGCTACCTGTTTGCGATGTCCGTGCTGTGGGGGACGTCGTTGGTGTTGATCCTGTTAGGAATTAATCGGGATGCCCTGGTATCCAGTGAAACGCTTGCTGAAATCCGTGGAGGGACCGGCGGAAGTAGATTCGGGGATGAAAATCATATCATCGCCTGCCTCGCCAGCAGCGTCTTTGTCACCTTTTTCGTTTCGTTAAATTTCGTGTTCACCAGAATGATGCGGAAACGATCAAACGCTTGGGGACAGGATATGGGGCCATTCGTCAGTTTGATTTCCGGCCTCATTTTCTTCCTTCTTGTAACCATTGGTTCAGTGGTTTTAAATGCCCTTTTTTATTACAACGATTTTATGGATGAAGTACCTCTGGGCTTGAACTGGTACTACCTGACAATCGACGTGGGACAAGGTAGTAATTTATTTGATGGCTCATTGGGTGTGTTTGCAGGATTGACGCTAATCACGATCGGTTTGTTCGTTTATTGCGTGCGGATTTCGTGCCGGGAATTGTTATACAGTAGGATTCTTGTTCCGGATCGCGTGAAAATCGAACAAGATAAAGAAGGGGAAAAGTCAGACTCGAATGTCCCCGAAGGGGAATCGATCGAAGATATTTTTGGGCGGCTCGATCAGCCGCCGTCCGAACAGAATTCTTGATCGTCCTAAATAATAGATCAACCGATGCTTGGTCGAAAAACCGCCTGTTCGCACTCGGAAATATTGGTAGAACCGTGGGTACTTCCTGCCAAAAGTAAGAGTGTTATTTCTTGTCAGATTCTTTGCTTTTGGTTTTAACGCTTTCGCCATCCGATTTTTCTTTGGCAGCATCGGGTTTATCTGACTTCGCTTTCTGTTCCTCCGCAGAAAGACTGGATTTCTGATCTTCTTTCCCTCCCGAAACTTTCTGGCCGGATTCGCTTTTTTCTTTGCCGACTTTTGTGCCCTCCGATTTTTCCTTCTTGGGTTCTTCCTGCGTGGCTTCCTTGTTAGCTGATTCCTTTTCTGCAGCTTCCTGTTGTTCCGGGTCCCGCTTGTCGCCTTCTTTTTTGGCTGGTTTTTCTTTCTTCGCTGGTTCTTCAGCTGAAGAAGTCTCTTTTTCGATTTCCTTCTCTACAAAAGTGGTATCGCCGTAGAGATCAATAATAAGTTTCTTTAGGAGCCGAGCACGAATGATGTTCCCATGAGACTGGGCAAGCTTGGAATCAGCCAGCGTTTGAATCGCTTTGATATATTCTTTGCGGCCTTCAAACGACCGTCCCAAAAGATAGACGATTTGTCCCTCCCAGCGTTCGACGCGATCTTCTTCCCGAAGAACTTCAAGCCAGTTCCCGGCAGCGTTTACACTCCCGTTATCGAATAAAGACTGCACTAAGAAAATTCCTGCGTCTCTTCGGATCAATTCCATCTGTCCCTGCACGCTGGCTACTTGGGTAGCAAACGCCTGGGCACTTTGAGCCGAACTTTGGCGGATCCCATGGAGGGTTTGTAAAACTGGATCAGATCCCAGTCGAGCGATTTCTTGGTCGCTCCACATCATCCGTTGGAAACTTTCAACGGCATTGCGGCGTTTTGCTCCGGGTAGCGATGCAAACTTCCCTTTGATAAATCTTGCCCTGGCTGTCCGGTAGATGACGTAGTTGTCGACGTAGGATTCGTTTTGAAAATGCCAACGCAGTTTATCCTGCAGGGCTGTGTTTGTTTTGTCATTGAGAGCCTCTAGGACTGCTTGTCGGAAAATGTGAGTCTTGAAAGCAATGTCCCAAGGTTTGTTTTCCACTCCTTCCATTTTAGGCAATGCAGCAATGAATCCTGACAAATCAAAAGTCAAAGTCATCCGCGAGTCACCCGTGAGGGATCGTTCCAACGCCGACATTCTTTTCGATAAAGATTCGGGGGTTGTGTAAACCAAGCTTTCAAGATTTTGGAGCTGGTCCGACTTAACCCAATAGTCGGTATCATCTTCTAACGACTCATCAGTCGTCAGATCCAATTCATCCAACAATTCGGGATTGGATCGAACTTCCGACAATCTGGCAATCGTTCCCACTTTTTTTCCGGGAACTGGAAGAGCCAGTTTAGGGTCAAACAAATAGTAATCTTGACCAACGGGAATTCCGATTGTCCAAGGTATTGACTGATCTTCTTGCTTGACTGCCAGCATGACTGCTTTGACATCGAGTTTTCTTAAAAGATCGATCACAAGTTTACCGCGCTCCACATAGTCACCCATCCCATAAAGCAGAACTTGATGCGTATAACGCTTGTATCCCAAACCTGGTACTCCCGCAGCCGCTAGGCTTTCGGTTCTACCATTCAACCGCATTTCGTCTACATTTTCGGCAGCGACTTCGGTGTCGTTCAGGAGCTGCACATTTCGCATAACCCAATCAAAGATTTTTAATCCGGAAGCGACTGCTCTAAGATCTTCTCCTTTAAGTTCCGGATGAAGAACAGCTAAAATATCTTCGATTGGATGTTCGGCTTCTTCGTCGGGTTTGAAGTCGTCGGCTGCCAAACGATAAAGCTCAAACAATTTGGTTTCCTTCGAATTGTTTGCTCGTTCGGCTACTTGAGACGCCCAGACTGACTGTTGCATAAAAAACGCATCAGATTGGAGGTAGCTGTACTCGTCGTTTCGTTCAAGCAGTTGCAGTTCCTCGTGAGCATTGAAAAGCTCATCGGCAAGTGGATCGGGTTCCCATTCAAGCGAGGCGAGTTTTTCATCTGAATAAGTCACCCACCTGTTTAATCCGTTGGCAAGATTCTTTTTGAATTCAGCCTGTTCGAATCGAACTTCTGAAGTTAGAAACCCAAGGGTTCGGTCGAGGTCATCGATTTTGGTTTTGCTAACTTCGGAATCCAGCATTTCAAGCATAGGATCAGATGGCGGAGTACATCCAGCCACAAGAACCAGTGTCACCATGAGAGTTGCCAGAGGGTAGAAGAACTTGTTGTTGACGCGATCAATCATTGTGAGTTTGAATTTACGAGTGAGTGATTGAGTGGATTTGTTGTAGTTGATGGATCAGGTTTTCCATTCGATCCAGAGGAAGCATGTTCGCCGCATCGCTGGGAGATGTTTCGGGGTTGGTATGTGTTTCGATAAATACAGCGTCACAACCCATCGCGACCGCCGATTTTGCTAAAGGTTCGACGAATTCACGATTACCGATTGTTTTGGACTGTCCAGCATTTCGTTGCTGGACCGAGTGAGTCGCATCGAACACGACAGGGACGCCAAGTTTGGATAACTCGGGCAAAGCCTTCATGTCATTCACCAGGTTTCCGTAACCAAAAAATGATCCTCGTTCGGTCAACATAATTTGACTACATCCAGAACCTTCTAATTTTTCAATCACGTGGGTCATATCCCAGGGGGCCATAAACTGGCCTTTTTTGACATTAACGACGCTGGCTGCCTTCGCCGCCGCAACCAACAGGTCAGTTTGGCGGGCTAAAAAGGCTGGGATCTGAATTAAATCACAAACTTCACCGACCGGGCCAGCCTGTTCGGGATGATGGATGTCCGTTGTGACCGGAACCTGAAATTCACCTTTGATTTCGGCCAAAATTTCAAGCCCTTTTTCGAGACCTACTCCTCGATACGCATCCAAACTCGAACGGTTCGCTTTATCGTACGAAGCTTTGAAAATCAGTCCGATATTCGACCTATCACAAACCGTTTTGAGTCTTTCAGCGATTTTGAATACGGTATCCCGATTGTCGATGACGCAGGGGCCAGCAATCACCACTAATGGCAGACCACGCCCACAGCGAAGTTTTCCAATTTGAACTTGAGAATGAGGCAATTTACTGTCGCAGATTGAAAGAGCAATTTATTCAATAATGCCGTTTTTCCAGCCTGCTGGAACCAGAAGTTTGAGCCGGTTGGGAAGAGTTTCAACTTCGACTGGTAGAACACCA
>JBCCSJ010000038.1:0-26895 GCA_039200505.1 Planctomycetota bacterium
CCGAAGTACCCGAGGGGGGACTTGAACCCCCACGACCGTAAGGTCACAGGATTTTAAATCCTGAGCGTCTGCCAATTCCGCCACTCGGGCACGGTTATTTGGACTCCCATAAATTAGTGTTTTTCCCGGTTTTTGCCTAGTGGTTGATTCGAGTTGAAAAGTATTCACCTCAATCGTGATTTTTTAACATTGCAGACTTGTTTCCCTTATCGAAAACCTTCAAATACTTGAATCTCCCTTGCAGATTCTAAATTGGTAAAAGTCATGAAAACCGTCGCCCAGGTAATGAGTACCCTCAAAAAGAAAGGCAGCGAGCAGACCCGGAAAATCTACACCCGACACGGAGCTCCCGAAGACATGTTCGGTTGCAAGGTCGCCGACATGAAGGTGATTGCCAAACAGATCAAGGGGAACCAGGATCTTGCATTGCAGCTGTTTGAGACTGGGAATGTAGATGCGATGTACCTCGCCGGCATGGTTGCTGACGGGGCAAAAATGAACAAAACCCAGTTGAACCGATGGGCCAAAGCGACTCCGTGGTATTTTGTTTCCGAATACGCGGTGCCCGGTGTGGTCTGCGAATCGCCTCATGCTCATTCACTGGCTCTCAAATGGATCAAGGCGAAAAAGGAAAGCGTCGCCGCTTGTGGGTGGTCAACCTACGCCGGGATTCTGGCTACACGACCGGACGAAGACCTTGACATTCACGAAATCAAATCTCTCTTGAAACAAATCGAAAAAGAGATCGACGATCAACCGGGAAGAGTACGCTACACCATGAATGGGTTTGTTATTTCTGCCGGTACCTACGTCAAAGAATTAGGCAAAGAGGCCAAGGCGACCGCAAAGAAGATCGGCAAGGTCGAAGTCGACATGGGGGAAACTTCCTGCAAAGTCCCACTCGCAACCGACTACATTGCCAAAGTCGAAAAGATGAAAAAAGTTGGCAAAAAACGAAAGACCATAAAATGCTGAAGCGAATCCACATGATCAAGTTAAATCCCTAGGTTCGTGGGCCGTCGACAACATCCTTGATGCTCCAGAGGACCCCAACACGTAACCGCACCATAAAGAAAATTAACCTAGCTGGGCAAAATGGTTTGGTATCTTTGGAAAACTTCATCAGGAACCCGCAAATCTGCGTCCAAGTCCTCAGGAAGATAGGTCTGGGGTTTAAATGAGTGGGCTACTACCGATCGAATTTCCGGTAATCCTTCTAATATCCCGCAGCCGACAGCCTGAGTCAAAAGATTGCCAATTGCCGTTGCCTCAACCGGTCCGCAGACTACGGGGCGATTCAGTGCCGCCGCTGTTATTTCATTGAGTAGCTGATTTTGCGTTCCGCCCCCAACGACGAACAACTTTTTGATATCGACGTCAAGCACCGATTCCAATTGGTCGACAGTATGGCGGTAGCAAAGCGCCAAACTATCAAGGCAGCAACGAACTAGATCGCCTAACGTCTCAGGTTCCGGTTGGTCAGTATTGGTAGCAAACTCTCGAATCTTTTCAGCCATTGAACCGGGGCTGGCAAACTGAGGGGCATTGGGGTCGATCAACGATCGATAGGGATTTGCGTTACGTGCTTGATCGGCCAATTCAGCAAACGAAATTTCTTCCCCCTTTTCAAGCAACTCGCGACGCAATTCCTGAATGAGCCACAAACCGCCAATGTTCTTTAGAAAACGGGTTGTCCCCGCCAGCCCAAGCTCATTGGTAAATGGAGCGTCACAGGATTCTTCCGATGCGAATGAGGTATCAAGTTCGGCCCCCAACAAAGACCAAGTACCCGAAGACAGATAAGCCCAATTACCCCTTTTTAGTTTCGGATCACATGGAACGGCGGCGATAGCTGATGCGGTATCATGGGATCCAGGTGCGACAATAGAAACCCCTTCTGACAAACCTGTTGCCTTAGCAATCTCATGGTTCAGAGTTCCCACTTCAGTTCCAGGTTCAACTATGGGTCCCAACGTGTGGGTCGGAATCCCTAAAGTATTTAACAAGTCGGTGTCCCAAGTACCGTCACTTAATTTTAGCATTCCGCTGGTCGAGGCAATCGTTCGTTCAACTACCGGATTTCCGCTCAGCCAAAAATGAAAAATATCAGGTATGAACAGGATCTGATCTGCTGCTGTGAATAGATCAGGCTCTTTTCCGAAACGCGCGGCAACCTGAAACAACGAGTTGATTTGCATTAACTGGATTCCGTTTCGCTGGTAGAGTTGCTGCTTGCCACCAATTTTTCCCAGAACCCACTGCATTGCATCCCGATTCTGCGGATCACGATAACAGTGTGGAAGTGCCAAAAGTTCGCCACTTTCGCCAATGAATGACCAATCCACCCCCCAAGCATCGACGCCAATAGTCTTTAAGCTAACCCGTTTTTGATCACACGATTGATGTCCCTTTTTAAGCCCTTTGATGATGTTCAACCAAATGCCAGTCAAATCCCAGACGGGTCCCGAAGGAGTGGGACAAGGGCGATGTTCAAACCGATGTATTTCTTCTATTTCAAGTCTTTTTTTGCCTGAATCCAGAATCCCCAGAATCGTTCGCCCCGAACTGGCACCCAAATCAATGGCTAAGTGTGCTGTTTTCATCTCTCAAATTTTCGCTTCCTGTTTTCGCCCGTGTGATCGAAATTTCAATTGAGTCAGTCAGAATGAATGCGACTATAGTCAAGGCCACAAAAAGAAAACAGTCTTTTGACGCGAGCGGTTTTTCAAAAAAGCCATCACCATGGTCTGAGTTGAATTCGATCATGCTTTTGCAAGAATCGATCCGTTTCGGTCTTCGATCCTATCACAGGTTCGTGAATCTTTAGTGCAACCCTATCAGCTTGGATCAGCTTGCCCTGAAGTTCAGACTTGGCAGAAAGCACTCGTCGAACATTCTAGAACGCCGCAAACCACGCAAATCCCCCAGAACCCGAGAACCGCATTCTTAACCCACTTAATCGCTCGGTTTATTTTTGTTTGCGATCCCGGTTCGGCGAACGATGAGTTCAAGACGACTCAATTTTTTGACAGGCAAAATGGCTAAGCATTAGGGTAGGCGACGACACATCCTTGACGATTTTCTGTTCAACCCATGAACCGTTAATCTACGACGTGCACAGAAATATGGGCGGTTGCATGTCTTTCCCGGTTGGCTATGCTACGCCATGACTGGAACGCCTTCCTCTAAAATTCCCTTTCGTTCGTTTCATGGAGAAAAGATGCTTCGAACCATTCCTTTTTTTTGTCTTCTTATTCTGAGTTTTTTGGTCCAGGTGGGATTAGGGCAAACTATTTGTCCCAAGAATGAGATCCTACAGTTTGGCAACCTTTTCGGTTACTCGACTGTCGTTTGTAAAAAAGACAAAGACGGTCAATGCGCCACTGAAAATTCAGATCTGATTTTCTTTTACATCAACCGTGTCAACGATATGGGATGCGGTTTTGGTAAAAAGTGCGACGGTTGCAAAACCAATCAGGTTTCAATCAAACCACTAAGTCGGACCGCGTCCTATTTTGCGTATCAACACAATTACAACATTAATCGACAGAACAACATCAACAATGGTGTCTTCTTGGACGCCACCAGTGGCATATCAAAAACCGCTGACTTCCAATTTGCAAAAGCGGGCGAAGACAAGGCCGCGAAGTTCTTCGCGATTTTTCAAATTTCAGTCAAGTACCAATTGCCTGGGACGGACAAAATCGAATATCTAACTGGGCCTGCTGCATTGCAGTTGGCTGTGGAACCGCCCGTGTCCGAATACCTGGAAGCGACGGTCGAAGGTGCCAATCTACGAGTCACAGATGGCGACGCAAGCAAAGACTATGGATTGATTTTAAGGGACAACGCAAATCAGGTATTCTTGAAGTCACCTTTGATTCAACGCACCAACAAAGATCCGCTCCCAGATCCGCCCAAAGGCGAAAAGATCGATATTTCGAAAACAGGCGCCTCAGGACCAATACCTCGGCAGAATTACGGTGGTCAACCTAATAACCAGCGCCCACTGCCCACCAACCAGCGCCCATTGCCCGAGCGTCGTCGATAGTTTTGCAAAACTTCGCTATCTACTATCAAGTCAAAACGGCACGTGCGTCAAGAATATGTGCCGTTTTTTATTTTTGACGATTGCTCGATCAGCTTCCAATACTATCTATCTCAGATCTGGCTATCTTAAGAATGCTTCGTGCAGTCCACCATCGACATTAACGATTTGCCCGGTCGTTTTGCTTGACCGATCGGAAGCAAGGAAATAGATCGCTTCCGCCTGATCGGCGGGCGTGATGGCGTTCTTAGTGAGTGTCCTCTGGGCGTAGTGCTGGGCCAGTTTGTCACGCAGGCTTTCATCCGATTCGGATTCTTCGAAAGGGATGTCGTATTTTGTCAATGATGAAATGACGCGATCTCGTCCGAACATCGTAGACCCTGCTACAACGGTTGCGGGAGCGACTGCGTTGACTCGAACCAACGGAGCCAACTCAATTGCCAATTCACGAACTAGATGGTTTGCAGCAGCCTTGGAGGTGTCGTAGGCTACCGATCCTTTTTTGCCAACGACGCCGTTGACGCTGGTTGTCAAAACGATTGACGCCGAAATATTCTGCTGTTGGAATAGATCGCGAAGTTCATCCACGACGTTGTAGCTTCCCATCACGTTGACATTGAATGTGAATTTCCATTTTTCGTCAGTCAGTTTCCCGGACCGGTCAGGCGCTACAAAAACTCCCGCCGTTACGATCACCCGATCAATCCCGCCGTAAGCCAAAAGTACTTTTTGGATCATCGCTTGAATCGAAGAACGGTCGCAGATATCGACGCTGACTCCGATGGTCCGACCACACCCCGAAATTCCACTGCCTGCGACACCGATTCCCAAGCCGTAAATATCAGAAAGTTCATCGGCTGTTGCTTGGGCTGCTGATTCGTCAAGGTCGACACAGACTACGTGGGCTCCTTCTTGAGCGACTCGAAATGCGGTTTCTTTTCCGATGCCATTTCCGGCTCCGACAACAACCACGATTTCACGGGACATTTCTTTTTCCGGGGGCTTCCTTTTTAGTTTTGCTTCTTCCAATAACCAGTATTCGATATCGAAAGCTTCCTGTTTCGGCAGAGCGATGTATTTTCCCATCGCTTCGGCCCCTCGCATTACCTCGACGGCACAAGTGTAGAATTCAGCGGTCACCCGAGATTCACTTTTGTCTTTTCCCCATGCGATCATCCCGACACCGGGAATCAGAATGACGGTTGGATTGGGGTCCCTCATCGCTGGCGAATTAGGATGTTTGTGTTTCTGATAGTAAGCTTGATAATCCTCTCGGTATTTTTCCAATCCCTCACTGAGCAATCGTTTCAATTCCATCAGCCCATCGGGATCTTTCTCGGATACTGCCGCCGAATCCCAATTCACGTATAGCGGTTTGATTTTGGTTCTCAAGAAATGGTCGGGGCAACTTGTCCCCAATTCAGCGAGTCGTTGTGCATCGTTGGAATTGACGAAACGCAAGATTGAATCCCGATATTCTACGGTTCCTACAAATTTGTTGATTTGAGATACCTGGCCACGCAGCCATGGAAGAAGTTGAACCAGCAACGCATCCCGTTTGGAATCAGCAAGTGATTGATATTTTTGTCCTCCAAAAGTTTGATCGCCCCGATCTTTGGACTCGATAAACTCAGCTGCTTTTTCGATTAGAGACAAAGTTAAGTCATAGCATTCCTTGTCATCATCAGCCCAATTGATCAGGCCATGCTGCCCCATCACCAGCCCTTTCAATTTTGGATCGGTTTCAATCTCTCGTTTCATCATCAGCCCAAGTTCAAAACCGGGACGCATCCATGGAACCCAGCCGATCTCGTTTCCGAAGATTTCTTTGGTCAATTCTTTGCTTTTGTCGCACGCAGCGACCGCGATAACGCTGTTTGGATGCATGTGATCTACATGGCGAGCCGGCAGGAACCCGTGCAATGGTGTATCGATCGAACTTGCCCGAGGATTCAAATTGAAAGTGCAATGCGGGAAGTACCCAACCATGGAGTCTTCGGCCGGAGTTTTTGGGCCGTTGTCAGGTTCGTTTTCGTATTTTGCAATCAAGCCAAGAAGTTTATCCATGTAGAGCGACGCAAAATTCTCAACCTTGGCTGTTCGAAGATCGCCTCCAGATCCCTTCACCCAAAGCACATCCGAATCCTTCCCAGATAGAGGATCTTTTTCCATGACTTTGGAAGATGTGTTTCCGCCCCCCGTATTGGTAATACGCTGGTCTTTGCCCAGACAATTGGAACGATAAACCAGACGTTCGGCGGGGGACATTTTTTCTGCTACGGCGTCATCCCAATGGCAATCGACATGTTTGTATTTCTCTGTCGCAGTTGACATGATTTCTCAATGTTCGAAACAAGGTTTTCCAAAACGATCATCGTCTCACAGCTTAAATAGGTGGTCAATAAGAGACCGCCGAGTCGTTCCAAGGTCTCAATGGGTTAATTCAAAACGCCTTGAATTCTGGCTTCATTCATCACACCGACACTACAGCCCGATTCCCGATAAAGACCAACACCCAATAAAAACGAATAGGGCGTTCTGACGGAAGTTGGGCGTGATAGAATTAGTGGCAGGCAAAATCCAGATTGAACGATCACCAAAAAACGAGATTGACCATGAAGCCAGCCTTTAATTCATCCTACCCGAGTGTTGAGGATTTGCGAGAACGTGCCAGAAAACGAATTCCTCGATTTGCATTCGAATATCTGGACGGGGGTTGTAACGAAGACGTCAATCTGAAACGGAACACCGGTGATATTCGTGAGGTGCAGCTAAAGCCTCACTATCTAAGCAAGCACACCGGCTCCGATATGAAGACCGATTTGTTTGGCCATACCTATGACGCTCCGTTCGGAATTGCCCCTGTTGGATTGCAAGGGTTGATGTGGCCCAAGTCTCCCGAGATTTTGGCCAAGGCTGCGTTTGAACACAACATCCCTTTCTGCCTGAGTACTGTAACAACGAGTAGCATTGAAAAAATCGCCGAAATCACCGAAGGTAGAGCCTGGTTTCAGCTTTATCATCCGACCGAGGATAAACTTCGAGACGATTTAATCCAACGGGCTGAAAGGGCAGGGTGCCCCGTTTTGGTCATTTTGTGTGACGTCCCCACTTTCGGATTTAGGCCTCGAGATATTCGCAACGGTTTGGCCATGCCGCCCAAGATGACTCTACCCAACATCCTACAGATTTTCAGTCGCCCCAATTGGGCGATTCGAACTCTGCTTGCGGGGACCCCTAACTTTGAAACGCTGAAACCTTACATGCCGAAGGGACTTGACCTAAAACAGCTTGGTTTGTTCATGAATCAAACTTTTTCAGGCCGGTTGAATGATGAAAAAATTAAACCGATCCGCGATATGTGGAAGGGAAAACTGGTTCTCAAAGGGGTTGCCAGCGAAGAAGATACCGAACGTGCCATCCATTTGGGACTCGATGGGATTATTGTCTCCAACCATGGCGGGCGACAACTTGACGCGGGTCAATCGACCATCAAGCCGATGACGACGATCGCCAAAAAGTTTGGAGATAAAATCACAGTCATGATGGATAGCGGAATCAGGTCGGGACCCGACGTTGCCCGAACCCTCGCTTGTGGGGCCAAGTTTACATTTATGGGCCGGTCTTTCATGTACGGTGTGGCGGCATTGGGTGACGAAGGTGGCAACCATACGATTTCTATCCTGAAAGCCCAACTTCAGCAAATTATGGAACAAATCTGTTGCGAAAAAGTTGAAGATTTTCCAAACTTTCTCATTCCGGACTCCCTGGCATAAAATCAACAACTTGGCTACTGAGTGATCGAATCGTGGGTTATAACGTGCAACCCTGCAAGTTGATATTAGAAACGTTGTCATCCGGATCTATTCTTTTTTCCAACCATGGTTGCATCACTTTTTTGGATTTCGATTGGTGCGATGCTGCTGTTGGTTTTGATGCAAGTGAGCTTCGTCGGATTTTATGTTCGCTGGTTGCGAAAATCCAAAAATAATTCGCCCAACAGCGACTTCAATTTCTGCCCTCGAACGGCCGTGATCTTATGCGTTCGCGGTGAGGATCCAACTCTTTTGGAGTGCCTGACCGGACTGGCACTTCAATCGTATTCGAATTATGAACTGCATGTCGTGTCGGATGCTGCGGATGACCCCGCCCTGGAGATGGTGAATTCATTCTTCGGTCAAAATGACTATCCCAAGCTCAAAAAAAATATTCACGTGATGTCGGATCACGCGCATCATCGGAGCCTCAAGTGTTCTGCGTTGATTTACGCGATTCAACAGCTGGACCCATCTGTCGAAGTGATTGCAATCGTTGATGCCGATGTTGCTGCCGATCCAGAATGGCTTCGCGATTTGATTGCTCCGCTAGAAAATTCTGGCGTGGGAGCATCCACGGGGAATCGCTGGTTTTCGCCAAGTGATTCTTCGATTGGATCTCTTGTCAAACAGGTATGGAACGCGGGTGCCCTTCCTCAAATGGCTGCGTATAACATTGCTTGGGGCGGAACTTTGGCAATCAAGGTTTCAGCGATCCAAAAGTGCAACTTATTGAATCATTGGAGCAAAGCGTTTTGTGAAGACACAATGCTCGCAAGTCGACTTCAGGCTAACGATCTTCAACTAGTTCGACCGCCCAACCTAATCGTCAGTAACCGAGAAAACTCCAACTGGAACCAGTCTCTATCCTGGATCACCCGGCAGTTGTTAACTATTCGCCTACATCATCCCAACTGGATTTTCGTTTTTTTGCACGGTCTATCAACTGGATTTTGCCTTGTTGTTCCGATCGCCCTAGTGATTTTTTTGACTTGGACTGAAAACTATTTCCTGGCTGTGATCATGGCAGCGGCCTACATATTTTTTCAACTGATCAACCTTGGTCTTTTCGAGTGGATCCGCAATGGAAATTTGAGCGTCTTGGCGGGTCGTAAATCAGTGGAAAATCAGCCGTCGTTAGGCCCGATCAAACCGGCATTCCGACTTTTAGCCACCCAGTTTACCTACGCTTTGGCGGTCTGCCGGGCAAGTTGTGCCAGAACGGTTGGCTGGAGAGGAATTCAATATCGAATCAAAAATGGAAAGGTAGAAATGCAGCAGTACATTCCCTTTCGAGAAACGATTGAAAAACAGTCTTCTGATCCGGAAGCGTCGATCGATTGATTAGCGAATGCTAAGTGGAAGATAGGGATCTTCCCAAACAGCGCCATTCCCAACCTGCGAAACAAGTTCTGAGTAGACGTTATTCCACTCGCTGATTATCGTTCGAAATGACAGACTCCAGCGGTTGGCTCCAGTTGATCTGTTGCGATTCGGACTTGTTGTCTTGCCGGCCAGATTGTTGAAGCAAGTCATCAATCTGCAGATCGCTCAAAGTCAAAACAGGACAAGAATCGTCTGGAAGCCCGGGTGTGATTTCGAATTTTCCGTCCACCGATTCGATTTGCCATTGACCACCGCCAGGACCGTGGATGTCCAATCCCATCAAAAAATGATGGCGATCTTTCTTAATTCCCAGCGCTCCCATTGTTTTTTGGGTTGCCAGAGCAATTTCAGTCAAGTGAGCTTCGATCCAGCGATCCACGCATACAGGTTTGGAACGAGCTTTTCCCCAGCGATCGTTTCTTCCGAACTCGATAAATCGAAAGATCATTTCTTTGGTAATCGGCGGACAAACCAGATGGCCCGCAAATCGATTGAGATTGCTTTTGTCAAACGTCGGCTCAATCGCCTCATACGATTTATAGATACTGGTATTCTCGGATAGCTTCGCCGCAAATTCGCTTTCCGGACATTCTTCGCCCTCTTCGCAAAACTCGACGCCGCTGGAATTGTAGAATTCCCGGCAGTATTCGATAATTTCACGAGAGGTTGCACCTTTATCGGGAACCAAATGATATGTTCTTCCGTACGCTTCCCTCGTTGTTACCAAGTGGGCGATTGCTTTAGATACCCAATCGATCGGAACCAGATTTCGAGGTGTGTCACCGTTTTGCCATCGCACTTTCGTTTCGTAAACCCCGGCCTCGTTCGTGGCTTGATCAGGAACAATCAAATCGATAAATCTTAAGTAAAGGTACAGGCCATGGTAGGTTGACGTGTAACCTGTTTCCGAATCGCCGACGATCACAGCCGGGCGATAAATAGTCGTTGTCTCGAAAAAGTCTGCGTCACGAACCAGCTTTTCAGCTTGGAACTTACTGACTTCGTAATCGTTACGAAACTCTTGCTGGCAATCAAAATCGGATTCGTGAAACGTTTCTTCCCGTTTGCCACAAACGTAGGCCGTTGAAACGTAATGGAAATCTCGGATGCCGCACTGATTGGAAAACTCGAGCACATTTTTTGTGCCCACCACATTCGTTCTCCATGGATCTTCGTTTTCAGAAGCACTATGAAAACGTAATACCGCGGCATTGTGGATGACTTGGTCCACGAAGTCGTGACACCACTGAACCTGCTTATTGGCCAGTCCCAAATTAGGTTCGCAAATATCACCGCTGAGAATTACCGGTCGCGGCAACCGTTTTCCAAGTTGTGATTCCCAAAACTGCAGGATTTGTTCCACCCGCTCGCGGGTCTTCATTTTTTTAGAAGGACGCACCAGAACGGCAACTCGACAACCACGTAACAAAAGGTTCCGAAGAAGGTATCGTCCCACAAGCCCAGTAACACCGGTAAGAAGTATGTATTGCTTGTGGGTCGGTTGAGGTCTACATGCAGGTTGTATCACTAGAGTGCCTATCAGCTACAGTACGCGAGTGCTAAGCATTCGCTATCAAAGTTGCAAATCAAAGTTGTCGTCACTGGTGCTGAAACGCGGAGGTTTGACACCAATTGAAATATCGTGTGTGCATCAAGATACTTAAGTATGAACCAAAGTAAAGACTTTGCAATATTTCGGAAACGAACGCCTGTTGCTACCCTTGAGACATTAGATCGAGATCAAAAGTTTCTTCGGAAACCTAGGTGTTTTCCTGCAAAAAAATGGACAAAAGCGATTTATGACTTCAATACGCATCATTTCTTCCCCTCTCGTGACGATTGCGATGATAATTTTGTCCACACCGAATGTCTGGGGGCAGAATTCGAATCACATTCGCCAACCAGCGGGTTTGACCACCTCAGAAATCGATGCTGGTTGGATTGCGCTGTTTGATGGATCCACGCTATTTGGTTGGAAAATAGAATCGGATGCTGACTGGCAAGTCAAAAACCAATCGATCGTGGTAACCAGTGGAAAGCCCGGGCTCCTTCGAACCACATCGCAGTTCGACGACTTCCTTTTGTCGCTGGAATTCAAGTCGCCTCAAGATACCAACAGCGGAATCTTTATTCGTACGAGTCCACGGCCACGAAATCCAGGTGGCGATTGTTACGAGGTAAATCTTGCGTCTGCCGGCAATCCATTTCCAACCGGTTCGTTGGTAGACCTCAAGCGAGCCGCCCCAGTCGACCACGCTTCACTTACCGATCGTTGGAATCATTTACTCGTCTCAGCTTCCGGTAACGAATTGAAAATCAAACTCAATGATAAGCTAATCAACCAATTTACTGATCGTAAATCCTTGGGCCGAGGTTACATCGGATTGCAACTCAATGCGGGTGAAATTAGCTTCCGCAACATCAAGCTCAAACCGGTTGCTCTGAACTCGATGTTCAATGGAACAAATTTGAATGGTTGGAAGACTCAACAAAAACTGGACAGCGAGTTTGGAGTTACCGAAAACGGCGAATTGAAGATTCTTGGTGGAAGAGGCCAAATCGAATCCGAATCGGAGTTTGCCGATTTTATTTTTTCGATGAAGTGCAAAACGAATCATGAAAAACTCAATTCAGGAGTTTTTTTTCGCTGCATCCCTAGTCAACTGATGAATGGATACGAAAGCCAGATTCAAAACGGATTTCGTGATCGCGATCGAACTCAACCTGAGGACTGTGGAACCGGTGGAATCTTTCGACGCAAGAATGCCAGGTACGTCAACGCTGATGACTTAATCTGGTTTTCCAAGACAATTGTCGCTGCGGGTCCCCACGTCAGCGTTTGGGTAAATGGATATCAGGTTGTCGATTGGTCAGACACACGCAAGCCGGATCCAAATCCTCGACGAGGTCGACGACTGGAAAAAGGGTCGATCATATTCCAGGGTCACGATCCGACGACCGACATCTTGATAAAAGACATTCAAGCCCGAGAGATCAGGTCACGCCGATAAGTGGACCAATTTATTTTTGAATTTACAAGCGATCCGATGGGTTGGAACGATCCCGCACAGCTTCGTTGATCAAGGAAAAAAAGCTAATCAAGAGAATAAATGTAACCGCGCCGAAAACGAGTTTGCTAAATGGGTCCCACATCCAAACGACAGAAATCCATGCCAATCCGAAATAGCCGATGACTGCTCCGCAGAATGAGACCGGCACAGACACCTTCGGTCCGGCAACGTAGGAGTATTCAAAACCGAGTGCCGCACCCAACAAAACACAGCCCCAAATTAAGACGCCATTGGAAAACAATGCAGCCAAGATCGCAAAATAGGTCGTGCACCTCAACAATCGAATCGTATCGAATTGCCAACCTGAAGTTTGCTTTGGTTCCATCGTATGAAAACTTTGACGCACTCGATTCGGTCTGTTCGTTAGTCTAAAAATGTAACACATTTGCAATGCGATCCACGAAGGATAAAAACCAGCGAAAGACTTGAATTAAAATTATCCTCACGCCTCCCTGGCAAGTTGGAGCCAGTCTCGATACACAGGCAGCATTGTCAAAGCAGGTTCCAGCAAAAAACTGGGCTGTCGACCTTTTAGGTTTCGTTAGCAAATAACGCGTCGTCTATCGAAAATTTTGACCGTCTGAGGTAAATTATCCCGCAGTTGCGAAAATAACTGGGTTTTACCAGTCGGGGTCCATCTTTGAAGTTGGAATTGTTTCGAATCTACGCAAAAAATAGGACTTTCCATGCTCCAGACCGAAAACACCATCGAACCTAATTTTGACTGCATCGAGCGAGGATACAAAAGCTGTCGCGGCGCTGTTAAACAGTTTTTTCGAGGAGAACTCTGGTACGCCAGCAACCTTTCGTCTGAAAATCGTAGAGGATTGGATGCCGTTTTGTTCAATCTAATGCGAACGATCGACATGTTGGAGCTTGAAAGCGTCAGCGGGTTGGCACTCGATGTCTGGCATGAAATCCGAGACGAGCTTAGCGACGCATTTTCTGACAAGTATCATTCTGTCGAATTGACGGCGTTAGTAGACACCGCCCGCAGATATGATATTCCCAAACAATTTTTATTTGACCCATTGAGAGGTGCTGATATTTGGATTCGCCAACGCGAGTTTCAATCGTGGGAGGATCTGGAAGCCTTTCTCAGCAACGTCGGTGGTTCGATCATGGCCTCGATTGTCCCGTTGTTGGAACCGACTTCCGAGGACTGGCATATCCCCGCTTTCGAAGCTGGGAAAGCGATCATGTTGACCCGCATCATGGCAAATTGCGTGTACGACATCAAAGCAAATCGGATCTTTTTCGCCAAAGATGATATTGAAAACTGCGAAGTTGACATTCCTCGGATCAAACTTCGCCGCGAAACGAAATCATTTCGTCACCTGATCCGACTCTATGCGGCACGGGCCGAAAAATTACTGATAGACGGAAGTCAGCTCGTTTCGATGGTCGATTTCGATGGGAAACGAAGCCTGACCTCTCTGCTTGCCTATCATTGGCAGATGTTGACCAAAATGAAAATTCAGCCAGAACTAGCATTAAGCGATCGGGGAATTTTTACGCTCGCCGAGCAGCTAGGATTTAAGTCCAAGCATTTGATGGGACTAAAATTCCATCTTCCGTTCTTACCAGATGAAACTGTCACGCACCATCATTAGGTCCAGTATTTCTGGAAAGCAGAATTAACGGACTAAACCGTGGCAGATGCTGTTGTTTGCAAGTAATCGTGCCTGGTGGAATTTTGTGTCGCGGGTTTGCGGCAGCAGAGCTCGATCGACTTACAAAGCCGGAGGCTTCTTTGGCAACTCCGAAGTCCCCGATACCCCAAGGCGTAAGCAGTTAGTTTCGGCGTTAAAGTTGTCCATCGACCAATCAGCCGCCCCGGTAACATTTCGAAGCCGCAACTTTTGATAATGTCGGTTAAGTTCTCCCGATTGAATGTGTAGATATGATCGGCAGGCCAGAATTTTCGATAGTGTTTTGGTCCAAGAATTCTCGCCTTCCAGTAGGCCGCATCTGGCGTGTCGAGAATCATGACGCCGCCAGGTTTGAGCACCCTTTTCCATTCGCAAAGCGCCTTTTTAACGTCCAGGACGTGCTCGATTACCTGCCAATTGGTAACCAAATCAAAAGACTCGTCGTCGAATGGGAGTTTCCCATCTCGAAGCACTTCGCAGGAAAGCCCCTGATCACGACAAAGTTCAACTGCTTTTTCGCTTACGTCTACTCCAAATGCGTCCCAACCGAGTTGCTCGGCCGCATTGACGGTTGCTCCGACACTGCATCCGATATCAAGTGTTTTAGGAGTTTCCACAACCAGGTAAGGCTGAACCGATCCGAGCCGTATTTTGGCCGAACGAATCTTGGATTCAAGTCGAGCCTTATAGCCTGAATGGTAGTGGCCCTCGTAAACAGATTCTGATTCAAGCACCCCTTTTTGACAGAGACCGCAGGCGGGACACTGGAACAGTTTTTGATGGGGTTCATCGATAAAAGAATTTAGCCCTTGTCTGCCACAGTTTTCGCAAACGTTATCACGCATTTTCAAGTTCCTGAATTCAGAAGACGTCTGACAATTTGCCGATCAAGACGCCGAGATTGCGGCGGAATGGTAGCAATCTCATAGCGATGAGCCAACATGAATTTAAAGGCAGAAATTTGCGTTCGCTTGCACAACGTCGAGCGAGACCTGATCTGTATTGGGTGCTATGTAGATAAAAAAGCGTCAGGCTGAGCATGCACGACAGAGCTAAGTTCCCTGGTGTGACATCTGACCACGCCCGAGTGCTTCCAGCCCTAACACAACTTAAAATTGGCTGCCGGTTATTTGACTGGGAATTCTTGATCCCCCAAGCCAACGATTTCCAGCAACTTTAAAGCGTTGGTAGTTTCGGCAATCCCTTGCTTCATTTGATAATCGAACGTCATCTGTTTTTTCCCGTTCACTTCTTCAAAATGTTCTGAAAAATGGACGGTTTTACAAGCTTCAGCTAGTTCATCTGTTTTGGCGAGATCCAGATCATGAGTCGAAATCGCCCCAATAGCGGCCTCATCGATCAGCTTTCGGACAACTCGACTGACCGCGATTTGTCTCTCTCGAGAATTAGTTCCTTGCAGAATTTCGTCAAGTAAAAACAGGAGTCGTTTTTGCGGATCATGAGCATAGGTGCTGGCCGTATCGACGATTTCTTTCAATCTTTTCAATTCGGCCATGAAAAATGAAATCCCGTCGGCCAACGAATCGTCAATTCGCATGCTTGTTTCCACGTGAAGCGGCGGATGTTTCATCGACTTGGCACAAACGACAGACCCCATTTGTCCTAACACGACGTTAATTCCAATACTTCGTAACAGGGTGCTTTTGCCTGACATATTCGAACCGGTCACCAGCAAAACAGTTCCTGGCGGCCCCACGGTTACGTCGTTCGAAACTCTCTCAGTTCCCAGTAGTGGGTGCCCCAATTTTTCGGCGCGAATCACAGGTTCGGTAAAGTCTTCGACCTTTTTGATTTCAGGAAAAACCCAACCGGGATGGTCGCCTGCAAATTTAGCCAATGCGGCTAAGGCTTCCCATTGCCCCAGATCCTCGAACCAACCCCTGGCCCTGAATCCATTTTTTGCCTTCCATTTTTCCAACAGATCCAGCGCGTGAACGTCCCAAAAGAAAAGGAACTCGAATACCATGTAGATTATGAATAAGAAACCTTGGCGGCGGATATTTGCCAACCAGCTTCGCAGCCCCAAACTTTGGATACTTGATTGTGCCGAGTTTTCTGATTTTTTTAAACGCTGTTGAAGACCAATCAGTTTGGCTGACTTGGCTGGATAGTCTGCAACCATATCGAATAAAGCGACATAATGAACGGCTTCGTCGGATCGAGAAGAAACCTGATTGAAGATGTCGTGAATTGGTCCGGCATAAAACAGCGACAAAAAGAAATTGAGGGCGCACGTGACCACCAGAGTTGGTCCGGTAATCGTCAACGGTATTAGCCCAAAAATGAGTGTGACAATCGACAACAAAGAAGTTGCCGCCGTCAATCGAGTAAGCCACAGCAACCAGCTACGCCCATTGGCAAACCAAATTGGACTTTCACACCATTGCACAAATCGACTGGGACCGGAACGAGTCGACGATAATTGTTCGCACGAGAGTCGGAATCGGATCCGCCATTGAAATTCGTTTTTCAATTCGGCAACCGCTTCCTGCCGCTTTTGGATTTCGTCAGCATCCGCACCGTCGATAATCCATGACCGCAATGTTTCGGTACCCAGTGGCGTCCGGGTAATACCCAACAATTTATAGATCGAACTTCTACCAAGCAGGTCAAGGTCTTTTGAAATCGGAGCAAACGCAGCGGGGATTTCAATCTGGGGGACCTTGATTTCATCCCATTTACGTTCGATTCGTGCGACCGATTCGGCATGCATCTGGGATAGAAGCCGGGCAACCTTTAATTTGCGAGTCAGGCCTTCGTGATAAAAGGCAACGCCGACAAAAATTGCGAACAGGATTCCCGACAAAACCCAAAATCCAATCCGAAAATTCGCTGCATCTGCAAAGCCAAGAATCAAACAGGCCAGTGAGCCTAAAAACAGAATCCCCCTCGCGAAACCGATTAGGTTCCACCGTTGGACAATCTGATTCATTTCGTTTTCCTGGAAATCCCGCTGTTTGCGGTAATAATCCAACGCCTGCTCGGTCGTTTGGGGCGAATCGGTTGGCAAAACGAAATCCTGGATAAAAAAGTCGGTTAAGTAATTTGAAAATAAATCCGGTAGGCGACCAGCTTTGTTCAAAAGCCGCCCAATTCGGTTGATCTTTTAACTCGCTGAATCGCGATCATAAATGCCGCTGTTCGCAAGCTCACACCATGTTCGTTGGCAACTTGCCATACCTCTTCAAATGCCGCCGACAAAATTGCGTCCAGTTGTTGGCGAACTCGATTGAGGTCCCAACTGTAATATTGTCGATTCTGAACCCATTCAAAATAGCTGACGGTTACGCCGCCAGCATTTGCAAGAATATCGGGCAGAACTGCGACTCCTTTTTGGAACAACGCCTCGTCAGCGTCCGCGTCCACCGGCCCGTTGGCACCTTCGACGATATATTGCGCCTTAATTTCGTTGACATTATCCATCGTAATGACGCCTCCGATTGCCGCCGGAACCAGGAGGTCGCAATCTATTTGTAGCAATTGGTCATTAGAAATTTTTTCAGCCTGATCAAATCCTTCTAGCGATCGATTCTGAATGACGTGGTGCAAAGCGTCCGGGATGTTAATTCCATCTTTGTTGTAATAGCCTCCCGAGATATCACTGATCGCCAAAATCTTAAAATCGGACTCGTACATGAACTTGGCAGCATGGGCACCTACGTTGCCAAACCCCTGAATGACAACACTGGTATCGACCGGACGTCGCCCTAATCGCTTTAAAAGCTTAAACGAAAGGATTCCTACACCTCGGCCGGTTGCCTCTTCGCGCCCCTTAGCGCCATAATCTTCGACCGGTTTGCCTGTGATGCAAGCTGGATTAAAACCGTGATACTTTTCCCATTGGTTTCGAATCCACGCCATTGTCTCAGAATTCGTTCCCATGTCGGGAGCGGGGATATCTTTGTCAGGTCCGAAAATGTCCTGAATTTGATCGACGAACTTGCGAGTGATCCTTTCTTTTTCCTTTCGGCTCAATTCACGAGGTGACACGCAAATTCCACCTTTGGCCCCTCCGTAAGGAATATTGACAACTGCGGTTTTCCAAGTCATCAAAGACGCCAATGCCCGCACTTCGTCCAGGTCAACATCGTGATGGTATCGCAGGCCTCCCTTCATCGGACCGCGAGCGTTGTTGTGTTGCACTCGGTAACCCACCATGGTTTCGATACGACCGTCATCCATTTCGACGGGAACTTCGACCGTGATTTCCCGTTTGGGCATTTTAAGAAGTCGGCGAGTACTTTCTTTCAAACCAAGTTTTTCGGACGCTCGTTCGAAATATAAATTGACGGTCTCGTATGGATTCATCGGATTGGATCGCTGGTGAAAAATGAATACTGGAAACTTACCCATTCGTAGTGGAATTAAACGGGTATGCGGGAAATCTACTTCGCCCCTGTTGGAATCTTATCTACAATGACAAAACGCATCTGTCGGTAGATTTTTACATTCGATGATGCGAATACGGAGTTCTCGAGCATCACTGGGCAATCGGATTTTTAGGTGACTATCGACATAAATCAATTTTGGAATTTGCTCTCGGAAAGCAACCTGGTTGATGTTCGCGACGCACAAAATTATTTTACCGAGTTTTCCAATGACGATTCGGTTTCCCAAACTCCGGACAGTCTTTCCCAATGGCTTGTTCAACGCAAGGCCATCACCAAGTATCAGGCCGAAATTCTTCAGGCGGGATTCGCCGGTCCGTTCCAATACGGTCGCTATACGGCGATTGGCCAAGTTGAGGATGGGCTAAACAATGAATATTTTGATGCCGTTCACACAAGAACTCAGTTCCCGGTGACCCTCCAGTTTATCTCCGGCAGCAATTCTGCTCATCTTGAAAAATGGAATGGAATTGAGGAAGAATGTGCAAAATTGGAAGACTCCAGGTGTCCTTATCTGATTCCTATTTTTGAATCGGTTGTCACCCCGAAACATCGCTTTCTCGTTTACCCTCGGTTTTCTAATCGACTTTCGGACAAGCTACCCCGAAAAGCCCGCCTGAACTGGCAACAGGCTTGCACCATCGCAGCCTGTGCTGCCGAGGGGCTGGAATCCCTTCACAAGGCCGACATTGTCCACAATGCGATATCACCAAGGGCTATTTTTCTGTCAAAAACCGGGGCCATTCTCCGATTCGATCCGTTAAGAGACCGAAGGTTTTCAGTTCTCGATTCTGACGACGAGGGGGCAGAATCGCTGCACGATTTTCTTGCTCCTGAACACTACCAAGCCGATGCCACAACCAATCCAGCTTCCGATATTTATTCGTTAGGCTGTACGTTGGTCCGAATTTTTACTGGGCGGCCTTTATTCAAAGCGGCCACAATCAAGAAAAAAATCCGGATGCACCAGCAAGACTCACTGCCCGATTTTACCAAGTTCAAGATCCCGCCTCAGTTGAATGATCTATTGCAACGGATGCTGGCCAAGAACCCGGACTCCCGGCCTCAATCGGTGGGTGAGATTAAAAATATTTTGGCCTTATTGTCTGGCAAGGCAGAAGAGGTCCTCGGCAAGACACTAGCCGTTAGCCCATTGGAACGGAAGTATCGCACGTCGATTCGGCAGTCGCTTCCAATTGGAGTCAAGTCAGTCGAAGCCGCCCCTGAACTTGCTGTCGAGTCAGAAGTCTCTCGCATGCCGGCAGAGGAGAGAGCGGCCAAAATCGCAGCCGCAAAATCAGGAATTGCAAGTCGCAAGAATGCCAAATTCAAGAACATGGTCGCTGTAGCCGCAGGTGTGATTTTGACGGCAGGGTTGTTAGGGTATTTTGCCTGGTCTGCCAGTCAGAAAAAAGTCACTCAATTTGTAGCTACCCCGGCGTCTGATTCATCGAGCACCGAATCTGGTGAAAACTCGGTCGCTGAGCCCAAGTTGTCCCCCTACGAAACGGTGGCTCAACTACCTTTGGATCAACGTCCACGAATTTTCCAAGAACTCATTGATGATGATCGCCAATCGTTGTGGGAATCACCCACAGCGGGGCCGCCTGCAGCTTTTACCAGCCTTCCGGTAGCCCCCAAAATTTTGATGACTTTTCGCCCTTCCGAACTCGTCAACTCAGCCGAGGGAAGTCTTTTTTTAAGGAGTCTCGGCTCTCAGGTTTCGACTGAAATCGATTCCCTTGAGTCGTCGACGGGGCTTACGATGGACGAAATTGAATTGATCATCGTGTCGTTTCATTCCGACGGTGCCTTGCGAAATTATGTTCCCTATTTTTCGGTGACTCCCAAGGCGACGATGACGCTGGATGCACTTTTGGCCCGCTGGCAGAATCCTGTTTCCAGGCAATTGGAAAACGGCGAAGTGATTTTTGAAGCCGCCGATTCGCCCCAAGCTTTTTATATTTCTGAATCAGATTTTGCTTCAACGGATGAATCAGATTCGAAAGATTCTTCTGAATTGCCAAAACGAAAACGATCCGTGAAAAGGTTTGGTCTCAGTTCCATCGAATTGATCGAAGACGTTGCTTTGTCTGCTGGGGCAAACATCCTATCCGGAGCTTTGAAAGATTTGGCTGATCAATCGGATCGCCAACGACATCTCAATTTTTTGTTCATGAGACAAGGCCTTTTTAATGACGAAGGGCAGAATTTCATGGGCGAAACCCTGGCCACATTGAACCGCGAATTGGATCTCATGATTCCCGACAATATACGAGGCGGACTCGTGAGTGTCCATTTGGATCAGGGAACCTACGCGGAATTGATTTTCGACCGGAATATTGACTTGAAAGCAGTCGATCTTCAGGAACAAATGACCGAACAATTCCGAAGTCAACGAGATCGTATTACCGAGTTTGTGGCTCAGATTCCTGCCAACCCGTATTGGGATCGAGTGCGAGTCAAATACGACAACATGATCAACGATCTTTACCGAAATATTCGATGGGATGTCGAACAGGGAGAATTGGTTGCCAACGTCTGGTTGGCTCCGATGGCTGCTCACAATTTAGTCGCCGCTTCTGAACTGGCTCTTTCGTTTGCATCGGGATCCAGCCCTTCAATCCTTCCAGCCCGCAAGGTTCCCCAGAGTCTGGAAGAATTGTTGGCCAGTAAAAGAGATCTCAATATCGCCAATCCGCCGGACTTAAATGTCCTGTTGGCTGACCTTCAAACGGAAGTGTCGGATGATTTTGGGAAACTTCCGTTTCCCTTCAACATTCGCCTGCTAGGCTCCGACCTTGAAAAAGACGGAATTACGAAAAATCAGCGACCAAGTGAACTGGTATTGAACCAAAAATCGCTAAGCGAAATTCTGACCTCGATCATGACCAAAGCGAATCCGGATAAAAACATAACGGGACCAGAGGACCCGAATTGCAAATTGATCTGGGTCATTGCTGACGATCCAGAACAACCGGGGCAAAAAGCGATTTTAGTAACAACGCGAGCTGCTGCCGCAGAAAAGTCGTATCCGATACCGGCTCCATTTCGTAGTCAATAGCGAAAAAATCGACTGAGAGTTTTTGAATCAAGCCAACGTTTTGGGGAAATTGCTAAGTGAGCCCATCAACGAAATTCGAAAACAAGCGACAAATGAGACTATGAGTGCTACAATGAGGAAACATTCTTAAATCAGAATCGACATCGAACAGTGGATCTTTTGTTTCCCCCTTGAGACTCCGAACGATGAATTTTTTTTGGTCCGCCCCATTTCTTTCCGGGAGCCAGGTTTGAAACCCTTTTCAATCGTATGTCGTTCTTGCGCCGCAAGATTGAAAGTCACCAAGGCTTCAGCCATTGGACAGAAATTGTCGTGTCCCAAGTGCGGCATCATGATTGACGTGGTAGCTCCAGACGGATGGGTCGTTCCTCAGCAACAGGCGTCATCAACTTCCCATTCTTCGGTCGCCGATGCGATGCCTGGCGACTTTGAAGACATCGATGACATCCTTTTCAATTCTGACACTCCCCCAAACAAACCTACCCAAGACAAGCCGGTTGCGAACAAAGCACCAGTGCCCAGTCAAGCGTCTCCCTCACCAAGGCCAGCATCGAATCGGAATCCCCGCGGCAAATCTTCCAAACTCAAACCTCGCATTCCCCATCCCGATGTAAAGTCGAATCGAGGGCGTCAACCTGCAGCGAGTCACTCTACCGATCGCAAAAGTCAAAATGGAAGGCAGCAGGTTGCCGCATCCAATCCCGACATGGCAGAAACAATGCCTGCAGGGATGGCCGAAGGATTGGCGAGCATCTCACCAAGGGTAGGGACTCGAAATAGCCCGCGTCCCAGTCAGCGCAGAACTCAGCCAGCCGATGTAACACCTGTTTTACCTAACGACCAATGGACCAGCGATCAAACGCGTCAAAAACGCAAGCTACTTTTTGTATTTGCGGCGCTGTTAAGCTCCATTCTGGTGATCGGGATTCTGATCACCGCCGTTGTACTTAATTCGGGTAATGCCCCCCAGCTGGCAGAAGTCGAAAACATTGAACCCGGGGAAGAAGTCGTTCAGCAGAACCGCGAAGACGATTTAATGGGTCAGAACCCAGACCGACCGCTACCTCCAGAAAAAGAGGAAGCAATCGATGTGTTCAACAATAATCCGCCTCCGATTGAACCTGATGAAGAGCTCCCAAAAAATGAACCGCAGCCTCCTGCTGGTGAAGAACCCGACAAAGATATCAAGATTGCAACCCAACTGGAGCCAGAAACGGACGACGATGAGGTGATGCCGAAACCTCAGCCAGATCAGCAGGATCCGGAGATGCAGGAACCAGAAGAACCTGGTCTAAGTCCCTTCGCCGAAATCGAAAATAACCCAAATTTGGATATTGATATTGAGCCCAATCGGTCTCCCGAAAACACGGCTCCCGGCGATTCCGGAACGGTCAGTGAAAAAATGGGGGACCTTGCCAATCTGCTTCGCCGGTCGGGAACTGACCTATTTGAAATCAAAGACTTGACCGCTGCGATTCGAGACCAAGGCCCAATCGGCATGCCCAAATACGTGGTGGAACGCCCCGATTCGGCCAGACCGGATCTCAACAAACTGGACTCGGTTCTTGGTGGTATCAAACTAGAAAAAAGCCCTTTGATCAAATCCTTGCGAGTTTTTGAATCGATTACTGGCGTTCCAATTTTCTTGGACGCTTACACGATCGCCCACTTTGATCTCAAGCCTAACCCTATCATTGAAACTCTGATCGCTGGCAAGACCGTTCGAGAATCAGTGAAAGAGATCCTTTCGCCGCACGGTATGGAATTGATTCCAGACGATGAAACGATTGTGGTCGGTATCCCTTTCGATCCGGCCAATTTTAATTCAAGCTACGATTTGACAGGAGTTCGTGGAATTGCAGATCCGGATACCGCAAAAAGGATTACTGTCATGATCAAAACCTTGATCCAACCGAAAATCTGGACGGACCCCGAGAATACTGCCACGATCACCATCGCAGCCCAGTTTTTAGAGGCCAACTGTAACAAGTACGCCCACAAACAGATCGAGGATTTAGTTCTAAAACTCAAAGCCTGTTCTAAATTAATTGAAAATCCAGACGACCAGGAATCGCTTAATCAAGTTCAAACAAAATGGAGGTCCATTCAACCGAAACTTGAGTGGAACCCCAATCAAACTCACGGAATTCAAAAGGACATTGGCTCATTTTTTAATGAGTTGGAACAAACGACAGGAGTCGGTGTCGTGATCGATTGGCCCAGCGTGCTCAAAGAAGGTTGGAACCCGTTGACCAAGATTCCAGGCAACTTAATTGAACCGACCACGGGTGATGTCATTCGAGAAATCTGTCATGCGATGGAACTATCGGCAATCGTGGCCGATGAATCGACGGTTGTGCTGACGACAACCGAACATAGCTATGAAATGCTAGACCTTGAAGTTTTCCCTATTAGGGAGATTACAAACACAGGGTTCACTTCGACGAATCTGTTGGAACTGATCGATAATTCGATAGGACGGCAATTAATGCTTCGAATTTACGAACCGCAATGCGAATGCATCGTCGTGGTTGGCTCCCAATCAGTCCAACGTCAGGTCCAGGCTTTAATGGATAAGCTAAGTCGAAATTAAGTCGCGTCGGACAGGGTTGGCAAATCCCAATTCTTCAAGACTTTTGAGCTTAAACCAAACTAACCTTCCGCCGCAAATCCTTTGTTAACGGCCAAAATTTAGAAAGTCAGTCAGGCACTGGTAGACATTCCAAACGACTAACTTTCCAGTTTTTTCGAACCCGCATCAACCGCTCGAAACTCCGTTTTTTGCCCCCACCAGTAAAATACGAAACCTACGATAACGCCTACGGCGGTCGATGAGATTACCGATACCGAGTGATTGGTGAACGTAGAATGATTCGTTGCAATCTGAGTCACCAAAACCAACCCAACCGCACTGACCAGCAAGCTAAACGAGTCAAGAATGATCTCTCGAATGTTAAGGCTACCCTTGAACAACAAAAAGAACTTGGCCAAAAAAAGTTGGCCCGCATAACAAACCACTCCTGCGATCATCAAACTAAAGGCAACCCAGTAAAACGATGAAAACGTCATGTATTCACCTATTTGGTAAATCGGTTCCAGAATTCCTGCGGACACGTTTTGAATTGCTTCGCTCTGATTGAGAGTCTCACCGACCTCCGACGCATGCTCTTTTAGCTGATCACTCAAATTTGATTCGCCGGTGGCAGGTTGCGAGTCCTGCAGGACGGTATGTCCGATAACACCCAATTGTTGGACTGCCGAAAGTACGATGTAGACCAGTGCGTTCACTTTACATTCCTATCATAAATAATGTGAATGATATCTATTCGGCAGGTGAACCAGGTTATTGGCAAATATGACTCCGGAATCTACAAACGCACAATTCGATCGAATTCGCCTTCTCGAACACCAAAGTGACAACTTGAAATGGAGTAGTTGTCGCCAAACCATTGGTGAATTTTAGGTGAAAAATCAGTATCCCATGGTCGCTGGACAGCGAATGTGACTCCAGATACCGTATTTCTAATCTCGGAATCTTCGATCAATAGCTGTCCTGATTTGATAACCATCCAGGGCAATGAGAACATTTGTTCGTAGTTTTTCGAAGGATTGTAAACCGTAATGTCAGCATCTGCCCCCGGACCCAAATGACCTTTGGAACGCAAACCCAGTAGTTTGGCTGGTCCGGCCCTCGTGATGATCGCAATTTCTTCTAATGTATATTCTCGGTCGATGCTTTCCAGTTCTGTCGCCTGCAACACTTCTGGATGGACCTTTTTGATCATTTCCCGGCGATAATTCGAATCCATCAACAGGCGAACAATTTGCGGATAGGCGAGGAAGCTTCCACCATTGGGATGGTCGGTACTCATCACAATCTGCCACGGGTTTTTTATCTTGAGATACCATTCCAAACCAATCGCCCACTGCAAGGCATGGATCAATTTTTTGTTTTTGAACTCTATTGGCGAGATTCCGCATCCTGATTCGCATTCCGTATCAGCCGAGGCCCAACGTTTACCGCCAATTTTTTGCAGGTAATACCCGAGTGCGCTATCTCCGGTCATACTGGTTGTCTGACCGAACATCACCTGGCCTACGTCCACTGATAAGTTGGGATTTTCATTCACATAGTTTGCCAGCGGATCGACTTTCGAACAAAGTGATTCTTCGACTTCATCCCCGCCACCATAACTGTGAAATTGAATGTGGGCGAGGTGAGCTTTTTGCCCTTCCAGCGTTTTCATCGTTTCCAGTGTCGTCGTCCAGTTGCCTGGCATGCCGAGATTATTGCAATGAATATGAACTGGGTGAGGCAAATTCAGTCGATTTGCCGAACGAGCGATGGATTCGACAATCTGGGCCGGGGTGATACCAAAGCCATCGATTTTTTGATGCAAATCTTTGATGTTACCTTCGCGATTGTTTTTAAAATTCTCAACCCCACCGGGGTTCACGATCTTGGGCGCGAATGCCGCTGTTTTGTGAAACAGCCAAGCGAGAAAATGATCCAAACCGTTTGTGTCGCCGGCCGCGATTTGTTCCAAAACAAATTGATTGTTTCCAACGAGGGTATAAAAACCGGTATCGACATTGGGAATCTGTTCAAACTCTCGGTGAACGTGCCGAGACGCCAAAGGTGAAACTGCAGCGTCGAAACATGTGGTGTACCCCATACCGGTGTAACGGTAACCGGTGGTAAAAATGGTCGGTACATTGTTAGGATTCCCACTGTGTAAAGTGAGTCCATTCCGATGGATTCGTGATTCGGCCCCAGCCCGAGAAAATTCCGGCTGCATTTTTCGAGCCGTATTTACTTTCGGACCGGCACAATGACAGTGCATATCAATGCCACCGGGCATCACAACCCTATCACGGACATCGATAATCCAAAAATCAGATTCACGTTCCGAGTTCGGCGGACCGACGATTTTTCCATCTTCAATCCAGATATCACCGACCGTTCCGGAAACCGAATTGGCGGGATCGTAAATGATACCGGCTTGCAATTTGATTCGACTCAAGATTCCATCCAAATACAGATTGAAAGATCCGATCTGGACCTATCGAGGCTTACGTGGCCCCGACGATCGACGGCGACTTTGTTTCGGCGTTTTTTTTGACGATGCACTTTTCCACTTCCTTTTTCTCCTAATACCAAACGTCAATTCAAAATCATCAGGAGTTGCTTCGTCGATTGCTTTCAGTCGTTCGTTAGACGAAATCTTCGTTTCTAATTCCGCTAGTATCTCGTCAAGTTGCACGTAATTTGATTCTATCCTTTGCAACCTTCGTTGCACGTCAGGACTTTCAGCCGAAACATTGGTTTCGTCAATTTCAATATTGCGAGATTTTAGGCGATCAGGAGGAAAAAATGCCATAATCAAGTTATTAGGTTGAAACCAATATTCATCAAATAAGATTTGCGGCAGGTGATCCTTCAAATAGAA
>JBCCSJ010000039.1:0-26570 GCA_039200505.1 Planctomycetota bacterium
GCGTGATGGATATGCTTCGGTTCCAGGAATTCACCGCTGGTAGATTTTGGGTCGACGATTACGGGAGTTCAACATCGGATAGTGCTGAAGAGTTTCAAGCTTTGTTCGCCTATTCGCCTTATCACAATATCAAGGATGGAGTCGAATATCCTCCGACTATGATTACAACTGCCGATACGGACGACCGAGTGGTACCGGGGCACAGTTTCAAGTTTGCGGCTCGATTGCAAGAAGCCCAGTCAGGTCCCAATCCCTGCTTGATTCGAATTGAAACGAAAGCGGGTCATGGGGCGGGTAAACCGACATCGAAAATTATCGAAGAGGCAGCCGATCAATGGGCATTTCTGGCCAAGCACCTCGACATGACTCCTGATATTCCAGAAAGCAACTAAGGACTCGCCATGATTTAAGTTACCGGCTAGCGTCACTGAAAATTCGATTTTTGTGGGTAATTCACTAAGCAAGCCGGTAAATAAATGTTTCGCGAGTACTAAGCTTAGAGAGGGTTCTATGGTTAGGACCCAATGCTTCAAATCGATCTAAATTGTGAAAGACAGACAAGTGTCAGCGACCGAACCAACTTCAAACGAATCGGAAACCGACGTCGAAAAAGAATCCAGCGGCGGAGTCAATCTGGCCGAACGCGGAAGAAGTGCCGACGGCCAAGTGATTACCCTTGATCGACGCCTGTTCATGCAATTTATGGCCTATCGTCATGCTGACATCGCGGTTGTTACCCGATTGTTGGACGATGCTTCAGCACAGGCAGTTGTTTACAGCGACATCAGCGATTCCAATGGATTTGGGATCATGGTTTACTGCGAAGATCCCGCTTATATCGTCGATCATTTTCAACCGATTCTGCAGTCCCCGGAATTAAAGGGGATGGAATTGAGAGAAGAGTATACGATGATCGGCCGAACCTACACGATCGGCTATGAAGGCGACTTAGAAGACGTGCTGATCAATCGATCGGTAAGAAGAGTTTGCGACCCAACGATTCCCTGGGCAGTTTATTACCCGGTGCAACGCAGTGGTCGATTCGAACAACAAACCAAAGAAGAACAGCGCAAGATGCTGATGGAGCATGGTGGGATCGGTTTCGCATATGGGAAAGCAGGTTTGGCGACTGATATTCGTTTAGCTGGTCACGGTCTTAACAAGGATGACAACGACTTTATTGTTGGCCTGCTGGGCAAAGAATTATTTCCGCTTTCAGCTCTGGTTCAACGAATGCGTCGTACTCGGCAGACTTCTGAATTCATTGAAAAAATGGGACCTTTTTTTGTCGGCCGAGCCATTTGGCAGCCTGATGCGGAAAAGGTGCTGAAAAACCTGATTTAAAGTGACTCTTTTTTGAGAACAGCCGCAATCAGGATGAGCCACATGACATTAGAAAAGAATCAAATCCATCAGGGAGATTGCGTTCGACTGTTGGAAAAGTTGGAACCGGGGAGCGTTGATCTCGTTTTTGCGGATCCGCCCTTCAACATCGGATATGAGTACGACGTTTACGAGGATCAACAGTCAACCGATGATTATCTGGATTGGTGTCAGAAATGGATGGGTGGCGTTTACAGGGCTCTCAAATCGGATGGAACATTTTGGTTGGCGATCGGCGACGAGTATGCGGCCGAACTGAAAATTGAATCCCAAAAAGCGGGTTTTCATTGTCGAAGCTGGGTGATCTGGTATTACACCTTTGGGGTGAATTGTGCCAATGGTTTCAGTCGATCCCACACGCATCTATTTCACTTTGTAAAAAATCCTAAAAAGTTTACGTTTGTTAGGGCAAACCCCAACATTCGAATCAAATCGGCTCGTCAGATGGTGTATGCCGATTTAAGAGCTAATCCGAATGGCCGGCTACCAGATAACACATGGATTACCCGACCTCAGGATATTCCCGAGTCTTTTCGAGCCAATGACGATACCTGGTTCTTTTCGAGGGTGGCAGGGACCTTTAAGGAAAGAGAAGGATTTCATGGATGCCAGATGCCCGAACAAGTACTGGCCAGAATTATCCGAGCCAGCAGCTACCCTCACGATTTAGTCTTAGACCCTTTCGGCGGTAGCGGAACCACTTTGACAGTCGCAAAAAAGCTGGCTCGTAATTGGATGGGATTCGAGTTGTCCCAAGACTATGTCCAACATATCAATCAACGAATCAATGCTGTCAAGATGGGTGAACCAATCGAAGGTCCCCAAGATCCTATTGAAAATGCGATCCAAACGTCTGGTGGAAAACGCCGCAAGAAAAAGGAATTCAACCAAAAAACGATTGATGCCGTTTTGGATTCCTTTCAGCAACTCGAATTGAAGTCTCTGGTCCCGTTCCTATGCGAGAAAGAATTGAGTCAACAATTCTTTCAAAATTGCAAACAGCGGAAACTTGGGGCGAGTGCGATCGTTTGGAATCGTTTTCTTGTAGAACTGATCACCAGTGGACAATTGGAAGGAATCGACCTGCAAGGATCTGGATATCTGGATTTGGATGAAGTTCAGCCATATTTGGTAGCGGCAGAAATAGCGTTGAGATTAGTTGCAGACGAATTTCGATTACCCGGTGGTCAACCGTTAAGTTTGCTAGACATTTTTTCCAGTCCAGACACGGCGGAGTACTTCGATTTGTTGGCTTCGCAATTTGGTACCGAATTAGAAGATGAGGATCCGGTTAACTATCGCAAAGCAGCCTTTTTTGTGCAGAATCGTGAAGAATCATTTCAGGCGGGTGAGTTACCAGCCCTTGACCATTGGAAGTTGACTCAATCGACTAAAACGCACGAAAAGGCATCGGTGTTTTTGCTGGCAAGAGACGATCTACCGATTTTTATCGGATCAACCGACAACCCTGGTGGATCTGTGGGGGTAAACTTCGACAGTGCAGGTTGGAAAAAATTAGAGCCTTTAAAGTGTTACGTTTTGGAAAATGTGGTAGCGGAATGGGATTTACAACAGGTCGCCTACGCTGCCGTGCGGCATTTTCGACCGATCCTGAATAAAGTGCCCAAAGAAAATGCAATCAATAGCAATTGGTTTCCTCAACTTTTGACAGATCTGGATTCGGTCGACGCGAATCATTCAGATCAGGCAACGCTTTGGTAGGCAATGATCGGAAGAATTGATAGAGAGTATCTATTTGGATAGATGATACTCCAAAAAAAGACGGTTTTAACCAGAATCATTATGAAAAATCTTCTCAGCAATCTAGAAAGCTTTTTTTCGGGTCTTCAACATCATTTGCTAGAAGTCTCTTTCTTAGTGATAGGTGCCATCCTGACTATCTCTGCTCGGGCGGGTTGGGTATCGGCAGATTGGCTTTCTTATATTGTTTTTTTATACGTTTCTATCTTTGCGGTGCTCAATATCATCGCAAATTGGAAACGTCCTACTTACAGATGGAGCTTTAAATTTGCATTTTCACAAGTGGAAAAAAAACAAAATTTTTGGGTAGGTATAAAAAGTCGAATTGGATTTTTGATTCATAACAAATGGGAAATGGGACTTTTAGCCTGTTTTGTTTGTCTATTCATTTGTTGTATGACTACCAATAGTAAATTTATGTTGTTTTCATTTGAGATAGATGAACTTTCTCAAGGGATCTTTTTGGCATACCTAGCTCTTTTTGCTGCTCGCAGAATTGCATCAGCTAATTTGTCGTCCACGCTTCTAAGCCGGTTTAATTCCGATGAATTTTATTCAATCCGAAGAAAGTGTTGGAAAGAGGTGATGATGTGGTTCGCTGGCGACAGATATCTTGTTACCTCTCATTTGCTAAGAGAGTTTTACCCACTTGATTTAGGTCTCAAGTCTTCCGAAAAAGATCGCACAATTTCTTTCACACAAGTTCTCGGTTTTGTTGCTGAGTTACAGGAATATTATTTAAGGGGCCTCGTCCCTCGCGCTATAGCAAAACGATTGTTTGACGACCGACTCTGTTGGTTTGTAGCTTTTTTCGACGACGTGAAGAGAGAATTTGAGGTTCGAAAAGAGGCAATAAAAGAGAAAGAAAGCCAAGAGAGGGTAGGTCAAGAGGTGGAAAACAGACGTCTTTTGGCTCCAGAACTGATGCAGCTTTATCCACCGAGGTACGTTCCCGTAATGGCTTCCACTTGGGTAGGTGTGAGTGCCGTGGATTGGATTAAATGGGCAGCTAAGCTTTTAGAATTTAATAGCTGGAAAACCCGATTCCCCGAAAATGATGGAGATCCTAGATTTAGATCTGGTCCAATCCAATTAAATCCATTTGAAGCACCTGACGATTGTTCAAGCGACGGGCTTAAATTAAACCAATGTAAAAACTCAGGAGAGTGGCAGAATTCAGAAGTCATATATCGAGTCGATACTAAAGATCAGGAGAATGTTTCGCAGTCATTTTTAACTTTTCGAAGACTGGAGTATGAAGTGCGCGTTTCGCGTGGGACGCCAGACAAGCCAACGCATGAATTTTTGAGAGAATCTGTCTACGCCTTGCAAATTGGAATCTGCCCAATGGGAGGGCGGATGAATGAATTCGTGGAACTTTTGGTCGAACCAAAAAATGAAAAGAGTACAAACGAGGTCAATCCGCTAGGTGGCAGCTCCCTAGCTCAAATGCAACCGGATGTAAATGCTGCTCGATATTGGATGCTTCGATTTGTATATCAATCGGACCTTGGTCATGGGGAAGATAGTAACCCCCAAGAGTCGATCCCTGAACCAAGAGAAGAACCTACCGTCCAACGACAAGAATCCTGGACTCAGAATAAAGATTTACTTTTAAAAATAGCTAAAGAGCTGGATATCCCTGAAAACCTCTTAACTCATTTTTGCAAGCAAGAATCAATAGCAACTGGGGACGTCAGTTAAAGAAACGCCCGTTTCATTTTGTCTGTACGGATTTAACCTGGGGTTTGGGATGGACCACCATTGATTTAAAATAATCCTGCTATGAAGGTAGTCTCGCTGCAATCAGGAAGTAACGGCAACTGCTTTTACGTCGAATCAGGATCAACAAGCCTGTTGTTCGATGCTGGAATCAGTGCAAAACAGGCTGACGAAAGGCTGGCGACTCACGGACGGAACATCCGCGACGTCAGTGCACTTTTCATTTCTCACGATCATAGCGATCACACCAGAGGGCTCGGCGTCTTTCAACGGAAATTTAAAATTCCGGTTTACATCACGCCACGAACCTTAGCCGCCGTCCAAAGATCTCGCAAAGTAGGACACCTGGAAAGAGTTCGCTTCTTTCAAGCGGGAAGTTCTCAATCGTTTGGACCAGTCACTGTGCATTCCGTGCCGACACCGCACGATAGCGTGGACGGCGTCGCATTTGTGGTCGAAGATCGTCAGCACCGAGTCGGAATTTTGACAGATTTGGGACATGCATTCGAAGGTCTCAAAGAAGTTTTAGCATCCTTGGATGCGGTAGTGATCGAAAGCAACTACGACGAAAAAATGCTCGCCACCGGCCCCTATCCGGAACATCTGAAACGAAGAATTAGCGGGGTAGGGGGGCACCTTTCGAATGAAGATTCGGCACGTCTTTTGAAAGAGTACGGGTCCAAACGAATGAAATGGGCTTGTTTGTGCCACCTATCTGAAGAAAACAACGAACCGGGTAAAGCGGTGGCAACCCATCAGCGAATCCTCGGTCAAAAGTATCCAATTCACGTGGCTAGTCGTGACGGCGTGAGTGATATTTTTGAAGTTTGACCCCGTTGCATCCAGCTCAAGGGCACAAATCTTTCGAGCCTTTGAAACAATCGAAAAATCTAGTGTACAAATTTACTGCTGTGAATTGCGTGTCCTCTGGGTTTCGTCGTCAAAAAAGCAATTACGGAGTCTGTCAGATTGATAGCCTGGAAGCGTTCGTTTAGTACATTCTCAAAACACAAAAATGTCTGACAGCATTACTACAGGAAAGATGGGGAGGACCGGCAGTCGAAATCCTTGGATCGTACGATGGGATGAGATTGCGGCAAATCCAAGCAGCTGTTGAAACGGTCTTATTTGCCTTTGCCCAGCCATTTGGCGATCCGACCGTCAGATCCGGTCGCCCATCCCGATTTGCCATCTGGGCTAAATTCGACGCTGTGAAAACCGTGATTCGACACCCGTCTCCAACTGTCCCCAAGATCACCGGAGATGTCGGTTCCATTGGGCCCAACGGCAACCAAGGTAATTTCACGGCCTTTCATAAAATGAGCCACGCAACTTCGATATCCGGTAGGAGGCACTCCTTTTTTTGGAACTCGCCATGTCATTCCTCCATCCCGAGTGGCTGCGTAATTACCTAACGTCGAATCTGGCTGTTGATAGTTTCCTCCGACAGCGATCCCGTTTTTGTTGTCAACAAAATGAATTGAAAAGATGCCCGAAGAAGGATCTCTTGGCATCGGGACTTTTGCCGATTTCCATGTGCCTAAACGATCGGAGCTAAACAGGATCCGACTAGTTTGAAATGACTTTTTTGGCTCGGCACTTCCCAGAGCGATCATCAAAGTGCCATCTTTGGTAATCATATTCGATCCACTGGCCGCAAACCCTGCTTCGCCAGCAATCGTAGCCGGCGCCTTGAGAACCTGTTTCCAGTTTCGACCACCGTCAGATGTTGTCAACAAAAACAAGACACCATTGATGGGATCACCCATGATGACCCCGTTTTGAGAGTCCCAAAATGACATGCAATCGAGGAAGACTTTGGGATCATCGCTTTTGAAGACCTGCTTCCAGCTCAATCCTCCATTGGTGCTGCGGTAAATGCACGCAGGAGTTCCTGAACTCATCGCGATCAAAGTGGCATCGTCGAGCGCATGAATATCTCGAAAGTCAAGTTGTTCAGCTCCTTCGATTTGACGCACTTTCCAGTTTTGGCCACCATCTATCGACGATACGATGGTGCCCGATGTGCCACTTGCAAAAATCTCTTTTTCGCTAAACACATGCAAGCCTCTCAGGCTGGCGTCGGAATCGATTTCGATCAACCTCCATGGTGAGGTCACTTGAACACTGGTTTGAGAATTGATTTTAATCGATTCGACATTCTTTGATTGTGCCAAGCATTGGGTGCAGCCAACGCTAATGAACGTAAAAATTAGGATCAGGTACCAGTGCCAATTCATGGTTTACTCGGTGTTAGGATGGTTAGGCTTCGGGAGCCCGTTCAAGGACGGCGGTCAGATATTTCCAGTATTTACCAACGCTGGCGATTTCGCATTTTTCGTCGGGAGAATGTGGGTTTTTAATCGTCGGTCCGAACGAAATCATGTCCAGCCCTGGATAGACGCTGCCGATGATCCCACATTCGAGTCCGGCATGAACGGCGTTGACGACGGGTGATTTACCAAATTGTTCTTCGTATAAAGATTTCATTTGGCTCAAGATTTCAGAGTCGGCATTCGGATTCCAACCGGGGTAAGAACCGTCGTGTTGGACGTTGGCACCGGCTAGCAGAAAAACAGATTCGATCGCTTGAGACAGGTCCTTTTTAGCCGACTCAACACTACTTCGGGTTAGAAATTGAATAACAATATTGCCAGATTCGACCAATACACGTGCGAGACTGGTTGAGGTCTCAACCAGTCCTGGCATTTCGTCGCTCATCCGAATTACTCCACAGGGAGCCGCGTAAATGGCTTGGAGGAATTTGGCTTGGGTGGCAGAATCCATCACTCGATCTGGCAGTGCCGAGGTCTCAAGCGTCACTTCAAGATTTGGTTCGGTCCTTGATAATTCGGACCGAATCGTTGCGGTCATTTCTTTGACTGTTGCCTTGAATGCGGGTTCCCGTTCTTTTGCAATGACGACTTCGGCAAACGATTCACGAGGAATCGCGTTTCGAAGACTACCACCATCGATTGCAGAAATCTGGAGACCCAAATCGCGTGTTTCCCAGAGGATTCGATTCATCACCTTGTTGGCGTTCCCACGACCAAGATGAATTTCGCAACCCGAGTGACCCCCTTTCAGACCCGTCACAGAAATCTTCAATGCAAGGGTGCCATTGAGGTCATCGAGTTTGACCGGTGAATAATTCAGGGTGACGTTCGTATCGATGCCTCCCGCACACCCAATGCAAAGTTCGCCTTCGTCTTCGGTGTCGGTGTTGAGCAGAATTTGCCCGTTGAGTACACCTGGTTGTAATTCGAATGCTCCCGTCATCCCGGTTTCTTCGTCGATAGTAAAAAGTCCTTCGAGCGGACCATGCTCAAGATCTGTCGATGCCAATACGGCCATGATCGATGCGGCACCCATTCCGTTGTCAGCGCCCAAAGTAGTGCCATTGGCGGTCACCCAATCGCCGTCGATCAATGATTCGATTCCCTGACTATCGAAATCGAATTCGGTGTCGGCATTCTTTTGGTGGACCATATCCAGGTGTGCCTGCAGGATAATGCCTTTTCGGTTTTCCATGCCAACGGTGGGTGGTTTTCGAATGATCACGTTTCCGGCTGGATCGACAATCGTTTCTAAACCCAATCCTTCGCCGAACTCTTTGACAAACTGGATGACTCGATCTTCTTTTTTGGACGGTCTCGGAACAGCATTCAGTTTTTCAAAACATGTCCAGACAATGCTGGGTTCCAGTTCCATTACAGCTTGATTCATAAATAGGGTCTCAAAATAGTTGGGTTTGGTTCGTCGTAGCAATCAAGTAATTTCTAAAACTCGGTTGCCTAAAATATGAAAATCGGGTTCGATGCCCAATCCGGGACTTGTGGATGCGGCCAGTCGTCCGTTGTTTCTTTGCGGGGCACCGCTGGCAAAGTTAACGGTCACATAGGAATTGAAATCGGTCGATGAAAATAACAGTTCCGGGGGTGTGCTATGAGCCAGGCAAGCAATCGCTGCGGTCACAATATCGCCACCCCAACTATCTTCGATCGTCATTGCGATCCCCAACGTGGTGCAAAGATCGCGAGCCAGTTTAGCCTTGGTCAAACCACCAAATTTACTAATCTTGATATTAACGTTATCCATCGCCTGATCATTTGCGGCCCGTAACAATTCTTGCATTCCATGAATCGATTCGTCGAGAAAAAAGGGGTGATCGATTCTTCTGCGAATTGAAAGGCATTCTTCGTACGATAAACACGGCTGTTCGATGTAAACATCGATGTCCCGAACAGCTCGAACCACTCTAGCGGCATCATGCATCAACCAGCCTGTGTTGGCGTCGGCTACTAATCGATCGCCCGGTTGCAGTTCTGCAGAAACTGCTCTGATTCGATCGATATCGACATCTGGATCCCCACCGACTTTTAATTGGAACCGGCGATAACCTTGTTCTCGGTACCCTGCTACTTTGGTGGCCATTGCTTCAGGAGATTCTTGGGATATGGCTCGGTACAATACAAAGTCGTTTCCAAATCGGCCGCCCATCAATTCGCAGCAGGACGTGTTGGTTGACTTGCCAAGCAGGTCCCAGCAAGCCATGTCGATCCCTGATTTAACAAATGAATGACCCAACAGAGCCGCGTCCATATGTCGATTTAAGGGGCCCAACTTGCAGGGGTCCATTCCGATCAGATGGGGACCAAGCTCCTTGATTCCAGCACGGACACCGGGACCGTAGGCAGGAAGATAAAACGGGCCTAACGGACATACTTCACCAAATCCGACTTGCCCGCATTCGGTTTCTACTTCGATGATCGTACTGTCGAACACGGTGACAGATTTGCCACCGGACCACCGATAGCTTCCTTCCTTCAAGGGAAGGTCGATTTGATAGGCTGAAATACGGGCGATTTTCATGGTTTTCAACTTTGAATCCGAAGTAGAAAGAACATAATAACCGAACTTGCAGGTGTCATCTCAACGACCGTCTGCAAACACTGCTCAAGCTACTTAATTATTCCAATGATGGTGGAACGATGAAGATCAGATCTTATCAGGTCCATGCTTTAACGCACGTGCTGCGGGTAACGATTGCCCTGTTTTCAATCGGCCTGATTTTTGGATTGCCGAATGAAGCATTGCAGGGACAGTCGAAAACGGATTCATTGGAAAGTCAGTTAAAACTCGCGGGCCCGAACCGGCCCGAATTGGAATTGGCTCTGAAAGAGGTTCCCGGCGACCAACTGGCTGGATTGCAGTTCTTGATTTCGAATATGCCCGAAGATGATCTGAAAAACCTCACGGCTGATTTTTTGTTGACCAACGTGAATTTAGCCTATCAGGCACGCGATAAAGCCGTCTGGAAGTTGAGCGACGATCTGTTTTTCAACTACGTTCTACCGTACGCCAATATTGACGAACCGAGAGATCCTTGGCGAAGTGAAATGATGAAAATCTGCGATGAACTGGTCAGTGATTGCCAAACGCCAGGCGAAGCAGCACAGCGGTTGAATGAAAAATTGTTTGGCATCATCAATGTCAAGTATTCGACCAAACGAAAACGGGCGAATCAAAGTCCGAAAGAGAGTATCGAACAGGGCTTGGCATCCTGTACCGGTCTGTCCATCATTCTCGTCGACGCCTGCCGGAGCGTAGGTGTGCCCGCGCGACTGGCGGGGATCCCCAGTTGGAAAAATAAACGAGGCAATCACACTTGGGTCGAAGTCTGGGACCAGCAATGGCACTTTACCGGCGCTGCCGAACCGAACGACCAGGGGCTGAATCATACTTGGTTTCAAAACGACGCCGCTTTGGCGGACCCAGAATCCAAAAAACATTCAATCTACGCGGTTAGTTTTGCTCAAACGGATACGCTGTTCCCGATGGTTTGGTCACCCGGAAAACGGGTTTTCGCGGAAAATGTCACTCGCAGATATCTCCAGCAAAACTTAACCGGTTCAGACAAAATCAAAGTCATGATTCGGGCCTGGAATCAAGGGAAAACAGAACGCAAAGTTGTCGTCGTCGAGGTGGAATGTGAACGTTGCCAAGACAGTTTTACCGGGTTCACCAAGGCCGGCACTCACGACATGAATGATATGCTGACCTTTGAGCTGGATCCAAATTCAGGCTATCAAGTAAAAATTAAAAATGAGCATGGCAAACTGCTTACAAAAATTGATTTGAAGACCGAGTCGGGTTCGAATCAATTGGTTGAACTTGAGATTGGCAACAACATTTTGGACGATCAAAATGATTTAACCGAGGCAGAAAAAGCAACGCTCATCAAGATTGCCGACCAAAAATTTTCAGATGCCAAACTTGCAGACCAGGCTCTCTTAAAAAATCCCAATGCGGTCCGGCAAATTGCTTGGGAGCGTTATATGAATTCAGAGATGGCTCAAAAACAGAAATCGGATTTTGAACAAAATCAGGTATCTACCCAGACTCATCGCAGCCCATTCACGATCAAGGAAGTTGGAGTCCGGCCCGAAGGCGGCTGGCCGTTGTTTATTGCCATGCACGGGGGAGGGGGCGTCGCCAAAAAATTCAACGATAGCCAGTGGCGGCATATGCAAATTTACTACAAGGACCAAAAGGATTTGACAGGTTACAAATATCTGGCTTTGCGCGCACCAACGGATGAATGGAACGGTTTTTACACCGATTACGTTTATCCGCTGATCGAGAATCTGGTCCGACAGTTCATCGTTTTTGGCGATATCAATCCGGATAAAGTTTTTATCATGGGATATTCTCACGGAGGTTACGGAGCGTTTGCAATTGGTCCGAAAATTCCGTACCGATTTGCAGCCGTTCACGCCAGCGCGGCTGCTCCAACAGGCGGCGAAACGACAGCGAAAACGCTCCGAAATACCCGATTCACATTCATGGTCGGAGAAAAGGATACCGCGTACGGTCGAGCCGAAAGGTGTCAGAAATTTGCTGCCGAAATCGAACAACTTCAAAAAGATCATCCAGGGGACTACCCTGTCGAATTCATGTTCAAACGTGGCTTTGGGCACGGTGGACTTCCCGATCGCGACATGATCAGTTTGATGTACGATCACACGCGAGTTGCCTGTCCTCGGCATTTAACTTGGGAAATGACCGATCCAGTTGTCAGGCAATTTTATTGGCTCAAATGCGATCAACCCAACAAAGGCCAAATGATTGATGCAGCGATCGAGGACAACGTGGTCGAAGTCACGACTCAAGGGTGCAATTCATTTTCGATTCTGCTGGATAAAAGATTGATTGACCCTGACAAACCACTGGTTTTAAAAGTGGATGGCTCGGAGAGCCAAGTTAAGTATCAGCCTTCTTTTGATACGCTTTGTCAATCAATCGCTGCGACGGGGGACCCCAGTTTGGCTTACGATTTTGAAATCAAGGTGGTGGTGAATCAAAGCGGTGGTGAATCAAAGCGGTGGTGAATGAAAGCGGTAGCGAATGAAAGCGAGTCGCGGAAAGGTCTCCCTTTACTTTGGTTTGTTCCACCTAGCGAGCATGCCGACTCTTTTAAAATTGACGTGAGCCGTTTGCCGATATTGCGTCTCGAACTTTCGATCGAATGCGAAAAAGCGCGGGCTGATCGACACCGGCTTCGATTGCTTTTTCACAGGTTCGATAGGCGGGCTCCCATTCGCCAGCCTCGAAATGCAAGGTAGCCAATGCGATGTAGGCAATTGAAAATTTGGGGTCCAAATGAATGGCACGGCGGAGATACTGGACTGCCGCTTCATTCAAGCCTGACTTGCCTTCAATCAATGCCATGTTGTACGGAATCCACGCGAAATTGGGTTGCATGCCAAGACAAACCGAATAGTGATTGAGTGCTTCGCGGTCATTTCCAAGTTCGTGGGCTGTAAACCCAAGCCGGTATCGTAACCAGAATTTTTCGTCGCCAGCTTCGGAGTATCGTTTCAATGATCGCGAATAATAGTCGAACGCTTTTGGATGCTGCAATTCCAACGTAGCCCAGACTCCATAAAGATATAGTTCAAATCGATTCAGGCCTTCAGGAAGTTTTTCAGGCAACTTGCGATCTCGAAGAGCTTGGAAAATTTGATAATTGCGATGGGGAGTCGGGATTCGATGGATCACTTCGTTCCATTGTTCATTCGCAGGCTTCTGCTGCCGGAAAGACAACACCATCGAAACAAGCATGAGTTCCGTAATATTCTCTGTGAGTGGTCCTTGTTGTGGCGAAGGAATGTCGACGAACGGGGTTCGCGTTTCCCAATCAGGATGTTTGAGGATGCCGTAAGTATTCAAGCTTTCGCGGACCAGGCTATCTGCTCCACCCGACTCATTCTTGTGAACGCTTAACAAGCTTATCTGGCCAAAGAGTGACGAAAATCGGGCTTGTTCATAGTTGCGAATCTGAATCGAAAGCTCATCCACACGACGCGAATTGGATAGAAGCTCGTCTGGATAGATGAACGGAGCGAGCCAAAGTTGATTTAATTCCGATTTGATCGCGCCAATCCGCTCCGCCGCTACTGCGCCCCGACCTTCATCCAGTGAGTTTTGAATTTCCTGAAACGTGGCCTGATTCTTGGAAAGGTACGCCCGCTCTTGAATGCAGAACAGGAAAATGACACCGAAAAGGATTAGACAGAATGCTGCTGAAGATAACAGGCTAAATCGATTTCGCTTTTCAAACCGGACAAGTTGTTCCAAGCGACTAGGGTTGGGCGCGAAGCGGTTGCTACGACCATCCAGCCAGTTTTTTAGATCGGTTTCAAATTCGAAAACCGATTGGTATCGCTCCGAAGGATCCGGCATGAGTGCTTTTTCGACGATCGCAGCCAAAGTTGAGTCCATGCCGTCGACAAAGGAAATTTGATCGAAAGTAAATCGAGATTTTGGAGTGAGTAACTCACCCACCAAAGCCTGCTGAGAATTTGGGTCTGCGAGTCCCCATTTTTTACTCCCGCCAAGCAGTTCCAATAGCACCAGTCCAAGCGAGTAGATATCGGAACGAAGATCGATCAAGTCAATGGCCTTCGGATCGCCCGAGTAAAATGCCCGAAGTTGTTCTGGAGACATGTAAAGGATCGTACCCCCGATCGAGCCATCCTGATTTTGTCCATCAATCAGGGCTACATTAAAATCGGTAAGCAACGGGACGCCGGTTCGATCCACGAGCACGTTGGCTGGTTTAATATCCTGGTGAAGAACGCCGCGGTCGTGAGCATGTTTGAGTCCAACCGCGATGTGAAGCGTCAACCAGGCAGCAACGTGAGTCGATTCAACTGCTGATACAGGAATCGCGCAGCGACGTTCAGTGATTTGCGATGGCACTTTTTTTTGCAACCATGTCCGAAAAGTGTTTCGATTAGCAGGAGATGCAGTTTCGATTCGATCGGTGTACGCGTATAGGATCCAGTCAGCCAGAGAGCATCCTTCGACGAATTCCATCTCAAGAATTCGTTTTTCACCGATTTCGGTTTGCCCGAACACGCGGACAATATTCGGATGATTCAGCCTAGCCAAGGCTTGCCCTTCGTCTCCGCTACGTGGCGAAATTTTAAGTGCAACCTGTCGTTTAAGCGTCAGATTTGTCGCCAGAAAGACGACGCCGTGGGTTCCCTTTCCGATCGAGCGAATGATCTGATAGTTTAAAATCCGATCCCCTGATTGAAGGCGGTCAAGATCAAGATCTGGTTTCGCTAAAATGGGTGAATACGCTGATTTGGCCTGCTGAGTTTCCGATTCCAACTTGATGTCTGGATACCGATTTTTCCATTTTTGTTTCCAGTCCTTGCCTTGGTGTTGAATCAGCCAGGGTTCAGCGGATTCGAATATCTTAAAAACGTCCGGCTGTTTCGTTAGCTCGGGAAAATCCTGGAAATAGCTTGGCAGGTCTATATTCTGGTTTCGATCGAATTTTGATTGAATGTCTGCGACCACCACGTCAGTGACAAATGGAAGCGCTTTTCGGCGAATGGGATCCTGGAAGAATTGGCCCGGAGTCAAATCAGGATCTGCGTTTTGTAGAGATCGATATTGGTTGACAACGAACTCGCGACTCATGCGAGTCGAATCATTCATCATGTCCTGCTCACTCAACGAATCCATTGATACGTTGCCTGGACTGTGGGGGCATCGGCGAGATAAAAGTGGGACGAATTACAGGTGCGGGTCGGCTGAGAATTCAACAGGCTTCGAGATCGAGTTTTTGCTAAATGACGATGACGAAAAGTGTAGATTCCCAGCGAAGCAGCACATCCGGTCAATGCAATCGCCCACCAACGGGCATTTGAGTTCGCTGCCACTTCAGGATCCATTGTCGTATCCAAGTTCGAATCAGAGGGTGTGACAGTGACAGCATGGAATATATTGAAGTGGTTTAAATCATTTAACGGGTTCATCGGAGTAAATTGAGCGATGAGACCTTTTGAATGGGCAGAAAAGGTCGATGTGCCAAAACCGAGATGGAGTTCGGCTGGTCCTACAAAATCAGTTTGAATCTCAACTGCTTTCGTCGCGATTTCAACCGACGGACTTAACCACAGAGGATCCACAGGTGAAGATAGTTTGGATTCAGAACTTTCGGCTCTAAAATCGGACCAAAGTTGTTCGCCAAGATTTCGAACCGTTGGAGTCATCCACTCGATCGATTCGGGTGACTCGATAGGACCGGCATTGGATGGAACTTCTGTGGTAATCGCTCGCGTGACTTGTCCGGTGACTCGATTCGGTTGTGCAATCAGATCGTTTCCAAGTTCGGCGTCTTTAGAGGATCCTGTGTCGAATGGAATTCCAGATTCTTCGTTGGAATTTATCGAATTTAAGGAGGCTGGAACTGCACGAAAATCGGTTTGGTTTTCAGATTCCAAGGTCTGAAACTCAAACCGATGCGTCACATTATCGACGAAACCATTTGCAATCTTTTGAGCTGAATCATTGGCTGGAGTTGTGTCTTCGGCAACGAACAAACGATCTTCTGTTGAATTTACATTGATTTGAGACTGGATGGGCAACTGAGATTGAAACTGGTCGGAAACCTGCCTCGGTGTATCGACAAGTGGATCTTCAGTCTGTGATTCAAAAATCGGCTCGGCAGAAATCACGGTGTCAGAAATTGCTTCTTGATCGAAGTTGACTTGGCTTAAGTTATCGTTTGCAAAGATCGCAGTCGGAAACTCAAAAATAGGATCGTCAACAAGTTCATGCCCCAGGAATAAAAATGGATCCTCAAACCAGGGAGTTAAGTCTGGTTCCAGATCAATTGGAAATTCTTCAAAAGGATCCAGAACGAAAAAGACGTTAGGCTCATGCGCAGATCCGGCAAACGTTTGACTGGAAATCAGCGAATGGAATTCAGTGGCTATGAATTGGTCTAATTCTAAAGTATCCGCCCAACTGAAGATGGGATATCCGTACTCCGATTCAAAAAATCCTGATTCGTAGGATGCCGGTTGCGCGAAAGTTGCGTTTGCTGATACAAAATCAACTCCAGAATCTAAGGCAACGTATTCGACAGGAACGATTTCAGACCCATGAAAATGGCTGGCATCCAATTCCGGATAAAGACTGATTCCCAAGTCAGCAGACAGTGTGATCCGAGATTCCAGAACGTTGAAAACTGGACGTCGGAACTTGGTTTTCGTTTTCTTTCTGGGATGGCTCATATAACTTAAGCTTGTTTCAATTCCATTCTTGACAACTTGTTGTAGAGAGCTGCTCGCGTGATGCCAAGAATTTCGCAAGCCTTGGTTTTATTGCCCCCGGTAGCCTCCAGCACATTTTTGAGATGCGCGCGTTCCAGTTCCTTCAACGTAATGAGGTCGGTTGGATGATCGGACCAGGAGTCGTCGTCTTCGATGATCCCCAGATCAGCCGCGTCGATTTCCGGATTATTGGCTAAAACCACGGCGCGTTCCAGGCTGTTTCGTAACTCCCTCACGTTGCCTGGCCAATTGTGAGTTTGGATTGCTTCCTTGGCAGATTCCGATAGCTTCAATCCGGTGAATCCGCGTTTTTCCTGAAACTCCATCAGAAATTGTTCGGCCAAATCGAGCACATCTTCTTCCCGATCTCTGAGCGGAGGGACAAGTAATTCAACGACTCGTAGGCGGTACCAAAGATCTTTTCGAAAACTGCCCTGTTGCACCATTTTTTCTAAATCACGGTGGGTGGCGGCGACGATTCGAACGTCGACTTCGATCGGTTGGTTCCCACCGACTCGATGAAACGACTGACCCTCGAGCAGGCGAAGCAATTTAGCTTGACAACCCGCACTCAGTTCGCCCACCTCGTCCAGGAAAACGGTTCCTCCATTGGCTGCCTCAAATTTTCCTGGGCGTTTTTTGGAAGCTCCGGTGAACGCCCCTTTTTCGTGACCAAAAAGTTCACTTTCTAAAAGCGAATCATTAAACGCGGCACAGTTGACCGCCAAAAAAGGACCTTCCTCTCGTCGACTCAGTTCGTGAATCGTTTGAGAGACCACTTCTTTCCCGGTTCCACTTTCTCCCAATACCAGAACGGTGATATCCGTTTGGGCAACGCGCGAAATTTGATTTCTTAGTTTCACCATGCCGGGGCATTCACCAATCAGCTTTTTCCTGGTTTGGCCCAACCGTTTCCGCAAATTTTCATTGGCCGCATGGATCCTTTCCCGTTTTCTCAGGTGCTCGATCGCGAGAGCCAAATGTTGACCCACCGAAATTAAAAATTCCAAGTCGGGAACATTGAACGGGCGCTCTTCTTCTGGTTGAAAGCACTCGATCGCGCCGATCGGCTGTTCGCTTCCACAAATCGGGACGGCCAGACAAGTCCCTTTTTCAACCGAGTCTTCGGTGCTTTGCCATGAAACGTTGTCATTCAAATCCAGGAGCAAGGCTTCATCTTTTTCAATAACCCAGCCCGCCAATAAATTCCAGTTATCTCGGCAGTCCACCGGTTCAGAGCACGTGGAAAATACTTTGAGTCGTCCCGTCGGCAGTCTCAAAGACAAACGAGCTTCCCGGGCACCCAAAACTTGGCGAATCGAAGATACCGCGTACTCCATTAACGAATCCAGATTCTTTGCCTGGTAAATCTGCTTCGACAGCCGATAAAGGCAGGACAACTTTCGAACCGGACCAGAAGTGGAATCCGAACCGATGGGGTCATCGGCGATTCGACGTTTCTCACGGCCCAGAATTCGTCGGACCCGTGTTTGGTCGCCAAGGGCAACGATCTGTTTTTCGGCATTCGGATCTGTATCTTCGCAAAACAGAAGAATCGACTCACCGATTCGGATCAAGTCTCCCGAAACCAGGGTTCTGCGTTCCATAGGACTGGAATTAACCAAAGTTCCATTTAAACTTTCGCAGTCTTCTAACAACCACTTGCCTTCTACAAGTTCCAGCTTGGCATGGATTCGAGACGCCTGTTCATCGTCTAACCGAACGTTGCACTCAATCCCTCTTCCGATACGGGCGGACGTTTCGACAGAAATCGAATAACCGGGATCGGTGCCGTTAAGAAAAACGAGGTTCGCCATAGATGGATTTCAAGAAGTACTAAAACGGTCGTTTTCAAAGCGCCTAAAAAATAGTCACTTTTTGGTGATAGCCTTTTCCCACTTCCATCATTGATAGTTCGACTACCTGGGTCCGTCAACCCAGTTTTTGCCGGGATTATTTGACAAAAGCGCAAAGATATCAGGCGCTCATAAATTTGGCGCGCCGTCTTTTGGAACAGAGGGAAAATGCTATCACGTTGACCGTGTCAATTTAAAAATGTTCTGTTCCTAAAGGGCTTCTTTCAGGTTTTGGTTTTCTTGAAACGGCAACCAGGCATTGGCATGAAGTGTGCTTGGTCGGAATCAAAGTGGGCCTGCCTGATGATTGATAGGGCAATATTTTTCGCCGAATCAGGTTTGCCAATTGAGTTTTTTGCCAGCAGATATGGAAACCAAAATGAGACCAAAACGAAATCGAAAACACAACAGTTACGGCATCCTCGAAAGCCGTCAGCTACTGGCAGCCGATGCCGGTACGTTTTTGCCGCTGGAGGCTTTTACCGGTCAGCAGATGGAAGTTATCGATCTTGCATCGAGTCTGAGTCGTCAGGCGATAGTCAGCAATGGATTTGCGACAGAAGGAAATTCTGCTTTCAATCCGATTCAACCTTGGAATCAATCCACTTCGATTTTCGCCGAAGGGTTTGAACCTGCCTTTGGATTTGGCAATGAGTTAGGTTTTGATGTCGTTTCCGCTTTCGAACTCGCAGTAGAGTACGAAGTAGATCTGGATTTGGTCCGGCAGGAATTGTTTGGTGATTGGTTTATCATCGACTCGCCAGATTTCGGTGGAGGATTTGAAGTTCCCGGATCGGATCAAGCACTTCCTGATGAAGGTGAACCAGCCGTCGATCTTGGAACAGTTGACAGCGAATTGTTGGATTTAGTTGATGGAACCGATGGGGCCTTTGGCACGTTAGATTCCGAAAACCAATCTGCAGACTATGCTTTTTTTGTTGGCAGCGAAGGTCAAGTGAATGTGGTCGTCGGTTCGGACGTTGAAGAGGGCGAGCTTTCGCTTCAGCTTGTCGATGGCGATGGCGAAGTCGTGGACCCTCTTCCAACCGATTCGGATTCTGCTTTTACGAAGCAGTCGTATACAGTCCAACCAGGTGAAGTCTACACGCTGTCGGTTAGCGGCGATGCTACGACCGAAACCGAGTATCAGCTAACCGTATCGTTCGAAGAGACCGTTAGCGATCCCATAGATCAACACAGCGATGAACGAGACGATAGTGCGACTGTACTCGAATTCGTGGATGGTTTTGCCGAAGTAGAGAGCGGTATCGAAACCGAAGGCGACCGAGATGTTTTTCAGTTTGTTGCCGCGGGCAGTGGTGATAACTTCCTGTTTGTTTCAGATACCAGTGTGGGTTCTGATCTGAATCTGTCAGTCACCGTTTTCGATGCGGACGGGGAAGAAGTCGTAGCAGGAAAAACCAATTCGGGAGTCGGGCTTCAGTTCGATACAACCGATGGAGAAACTTACTTTGTAGAGATCAATGCCAACGCTGGTGAAACGGGAACCTACCAATTTAACGTAGTGTCTCCTATGGAAGCAGAAGTCGTAGATCCGGCACAGGAAGAAGAACTCGATCTTGGCGATGACGCTGATTTAGCATCCAACGCAGGGTCTCCGGTTGATGCCGAAGAGGAGTTAGATCTGGAGAACGCAGAAATCGTCGATGTTGAATTTGATGAGTTGGATCTTGGGGACGAAGTCGAATTAGGCGATGAAGGCGTCGTCGCAGTTCCCGGTGAAGAAGTTGATTTGGATGAGGAAAAGATCGTCGAAGCTGAATTTGATCCGCGTGATTTCGATTGGGGCGATTTAGTTTTTGAGGATTTTGGATCTCTGGGCACAAGCTTCGGGAACGAGTCTTCTGCACAGCAAATCCCCGTGGAGTTTCTTTCCGGATCGAGGATTGGCGGACAGAATTGGAATCGGGCCGAAGCAAACGAAGATGATCGATTCGGCGATCCAGGTACAAACGATTTCGATGGAGTATCACTGGCCGGTTCGATTGACGAATTCGCGGGCGAAGTCGTCGAATTTCGGACCGTCGAATTTCAAGTGATGGAAACTGAGATGGACGACATTTCGTTGGATGACTGGTTCGGCGGGCCGAGTTGGTTTGGATTCATCTAACTAAGTACTCGCGAAACATTTATTTACCGGCTTGCTTAGTGAATAACCCACAAAAAATCGAATTTTCAGTGACGCTAGCCGGTAACTTAATTCATGGCGAGTCCTCACTCGAACGGGATTTTTGAATCGCGAATTGGTTTGCGAATCGAAAACCGCCCCCACTGAAAATCATCAGGCTGGTTCGGTAAAAAACGAGCCAGCCTTTTTTAATCGGTTTGGTTTCTAGGAATGGATCGAAAGAAACGATCTGTACTTAAAATGACTGTCGAAATGTGGGTCGCTCGGTAAAATACGGATTCAACGGGATAGGGCTGCCAAGTAGCTGATTTTTCGTTGCTGTTAAACGATTTGCTTGACTGGTGTTTCATGAAAATTTTGTCGATTACTTTGCTTTGTTTTCTCAGTCTGTCTTCCGCTGTGATGGCTCAAGATGACAAGAAACAAGAATCGAAATTTACCAATGCTTTGGTCAATGAATCGAGCCCTTATTTATTGATGCACGCTCACAATCCGGTGAACTGGTATCCTTGGAATGAAGATACGTTGGCACTGGCTAGAAAGGAAGACAAACCAATCTTTCTTTCCATTGGTTATTCCAGTTGTCATTGGTGCCATGTCATGGAACGGGAATCGTTTCTTGACGAAGAGATCGCGAACTTTTTGAACGAGCACTACATTTGCATCAAAGTGGATCGAGAAGAGAGACCAGACGTCGACGAAATTTATATGCAGGCTTTGATGGAAATTAAACGTGGCGGAGGCGGTTGGCCGTTGTCGATGTTTATGACTCCCGACGCCAAGCCTTTTTTTGGAGGGACGTATTGGCCAGCCCGTGACGGTGATCGCAATGCGAGCGTTGGTTTTCTGACGGTGATTCAAAAGATTGAAGAACACTATCGCAAGAATCGCCAACTGGTCGAAAAAGATGCCGAAACCGTTACATCGCGAACTCGAACATCAATGTTGGGATTGGTTTCAGATAGCGGAACGACTTTTCAACGTTCGTGGATTAAGGATTGTGTATCCGAGTTGGAATCAACGTTTGATCCTCGGTTTGGCGGGTTTAGATTCAGCGTGTCCGACCCAAAGGTTCCAAAATTTCCTGAGCCTCCCAACCTGTTTTTTCTGATCGATCAACTGAAACGAGCCGAAGACCGAAGCAGCGATAGATCTAAGAAACTGGAAAAGATGTTGATCACAACCTGCGAGGGAATGATGAAGGGTGGAATCTACGATCACCTTGGTGGTGGATTCCATCGTTATAGTGTTGATAGGTATTGGCGAATTCCTCACTTTGAGAAAATGCTTTACGACAATGGGCAACTCGCGACCGTCTACGCAGAAGTTTATGAACTGACCGGTCGGGAAGAGTTTAAAAATGTAGTCGATGGCATTTGTGGTTTTATTGAACGGGAATTGGTCGCCGACAATGGCGGAATTTATTCTTCTTTGGATGCCGAGTCGGAGGGAGTGGAGGGCAAGTTTTATCGGTGGGAGCTCGACGAAATTAAGTCCGCTCTCGACGAAGTAGAATACGAATTATTTGCAGCGATCTACGGGTTGAATAAACCGCCGAACTTTGAGGACAAATATTATGCCCCTCAGTTGTCCAAACGAATGCAAGAACACGCATCGGAACGGTCGTTAAGTTTGTCGGAATTAGAAAACAAACTTCGACCGATTCGCAGAACGCTTTTTGATATTCGAGAGAAACGAATCCGTCCGTTGTTGGATACCAAGATTTTGGCGGCTTGGAACGGGCTGATGATCCGCGGCTTGGCCGACGCTGGAAGGATACTTGATAACAATAAATATACCCAAATGGCAGCGAATGCGGCTGAATTTGTGCTAAACGAAATGGTCAATGACGAAGGAAGGCTTTTTCGAACCCATACCGATGGAAAATCAAAATTGAACGCCTACGTGATTGATCACGCGTGCATGGTCAATGGGCTGATTGGATTACATATGGCCAATGGTGACCAAAAATGGCTCGACGCAGCGGTCCGCCTTCAGAAGAAACAGGATGAACTTTTTTGGGATTCAAAGAACAAAGGTTACTTTTACACATCCAAAGATCATGAAGTCTTGATTGCCCGCACCAAACGGACCCGAGATGGCGTCATGCCATCGGGAAACAGTTTGGCGGCTGAAAACTTGTTGTATCTCGGACGTCAGCTGAAAAATGAAGGTTACGTGGAAAGATCGAAATCAACGATTTTGTCTACTTCGGCGATGCTGACTCGAATTCCCTATGCCGCTACTCGGATGCTTCCGTCTGTGGAAGAATTTTTAAACGACAAATAGAAGGATTTAAATTTTTGCTGAATGTCGCAGCCTTAATTTGCCATTCAGATAAAAATAAAAATTGTCAGCCTTCAGTTTAGATTGAAGCCCAATTTATTTGGCAATATTGGGAACCAATTGATTTTGCTCGATCGTTTCTGGGTTGTTCTCTTCGTTAATTCGTAAACTGGTGATTTTGGAAATCTCTTCATACGTTTCGTCCGCATTCAGATCTGCAAGTCGAAGCATATCATCAATCTTGGCAACGCAAATTGGGCCTTGGATGGTCGTATAAAAGATCTTTTTTGAATCATTGCTGAAATGGACGTTGGTGATTTGACCGGTATGGATTGTCCGCACCGGGTCGTCCGGTACATCCAGATCCAGATCCGAAATTCCTGTCGTTAAGATTTTGGTTCGATATCGGATTTTTGAATCTTCGATCGACCAAAGTACAAGAAACCCATCCAGCCCTGCGGTTGCCAACCATTTCCCGTTGGGACTTGTGGCAACATCCAGGTAAGAAGCGACTTGATTTCCGAATTGGTCTTCGATGTAGTCTGCTTCAAATAAGTCCTGTTGAGAATTGCGTTCGATTTCATTCAATGAATAAGGTTCACCGGTGCTCGGATTAATTTCCGCTCCCGTTTGGGAATTCCAGACCGACAAGATTCGATTGTTGTAATATTGCCCTGATTGAAAAAGTATTTTTCCATCGGTGGAATAGGCCAGGCCCGTAGCGAATTGAGGCCCTTTGGATTTGAATTTTTCTTCAGGTTGTTCGGGAGCAAGCAACTCGAAAACCCGACAGTTTCCTACTTGGTCCGCTGTGGCCAACTGATTGTCGCTAGGATGAAAAACGAGCGATTCAACACCTCGGGGCATTTTTATCGAAGCGAGCCATTGCCCCGTTTTTCGTCGCCAAATGTCGATCGAATGCTGGTCTCCGTTCGACCAAGTCGATGCGACCAACCTACCATCGTACGACACAGCAACTAAGGATCCTTCTTTGAAGGGACCGATTGGCGTTTCGAATTTTCGATCCTGGTCGGGTTGGTCAAATTCGCTAATGATCTTTGAGTTTGCGAGGTCAAATCGAATCACACGACCATATAAAGTACTCAGAATCACTTCATTGGTGCCAGGTACGAATGCAGCGTCGGTCATATCTTGAATATTTTTAAATGGCCGCGAACCGTACCATTGTCCATCAGATTGTAACCAGAGAGAGTCGTCAGCGACGTCGCGTTGCCCGATTTGTATTTGACGGTCGGCAGATTGATCATGGATCAGGCGACTCGTTCGCGTCTTTGTGGCACCATGGGAGGTTTGTCGACTGTTATAAATATCCCATTCACGAATACATCGATCCGCTCCAATGCTAAACAGGCGATCGTCCTTTGAGAATAACAGGTGGACCTGTCGCATCGATTGTTGAAATGGGTCGTATGCGATTGAACGGCTGTAGATACCGGTTTCTGACTCAAACAAGGAGATAATCCCCGTTCCCGTCGACATCGCAAACAATTGGTTGTTATTTGAAATCGCGATAGACCGAACGCTTCTTTTCCATTGTTCGTTGATCTGCTGGCCTTGTCGTTGATCAACCTTAAATACGGAACGCGAATCATCAACCAGGCGATCGAGCTCCAAGAAAGAAGTGTTGATCGAAGCAACATTTTTAGTAGAAAGATCGACACGAAATAACGAACCGGCGTCGGTTCCAACGATCAGGAATTTTTGATTGTCACTGATTGCTGATGCGGTGATCTTTTCGGCGACCCCAATCCTCCAGGCGATCTGTTTATTTTCAAGATCCCAACCGCGAATGATGTTGTCTCGTCCAATGGTGATTAGTTCATTTTCCAGTTGATAAAGCTGATTATCAAATTGGGCGTTGCGGATAGTTCGAATCGTTTCTTCCTGCTCCGTCGGCGATAGGTTTGAAGTGTCTGCTGGCAGAACCGAATTTTCATCATCGGCGAGATCAATCGTGTCGATGATTTTCATCGCTTTTGCGTCTATGACCAATAATTTGTAATCCTGGCCAATGCTGTAAATTCGATTGTCGTCACTAGGCCAGATCACTTTGACCAGTGGAAGGCGGGGATTGATGGTGTAGAGCGATACCGAATGTGCCGTGATAGATCGCGTTGGTTTTTTGGCATCCGAATCCCAGAAAGTCAGATTTCCATTCGGTTCGGCAACTACGAACCGAGATCCATCGCTATTGATGGCGACGTCTTGGGTAATTGGGGCTTCGTTGTCTTCCCAAAATGGGAAGTTGGCGTATTTCGACACCTCCGAAAAACGACTTAGATCCCAAATTCGGGCGTAGGCATCCATCGAGTCGTTGGCGACCAGTAGCCGATTGGTTTTGCTGCAATAGGAAAACCGAGCATAGTCGGAAGAATGGAAATTCTGGTGGGGAAAAAGTGCTCCCTCTAATTTGTAGGTACAAGACCCGGTTTTCAGATCCCAGATTCGCATCGTGTGGTCTCGGCCGATCGAAATACACTCTTCACCATCAACGATTGCTGAAAGAATGTCATCCCGTCCGAACGCATTGGGTCCGTGACCCTTGAGGGTTTGAATCGAATCGAAATTTGAATTCCAAATCTTGACTGCTCCATCGGAACCCCCGGAAACGACTCGGCCATCCTGTAGCCACTGAATAGATCGGACTTTCCGAGATTGGTCTGTGGCATGTTCGCCTGGTTGGTGGGCCTCGATCTCTTTGACGAGATTGTGCGTCTTTGCATCAAACAGATACATCATTCCATCATCGCCTCCTGCAACGAATTGCTGGCCACTGGGTGAATAGGCAACGCAGAGCAGGTTTGGCAGTTTGGCTGTTGAGTTATGTTTTTCCTTAAAATCGGCATCACAAACAACCAGGGAGTTGTCGTTTGCGGCAATAGCGATATCTCCCTTTGGATTCACCGCAACGGAATTGATTCGGCTATCTACAAGGCTATCAACTTGGAGTTCGACCAAAGTCTCGGAATGAATTCGAATCAAATCTCCTTGTTCTGTGGAAAGTACGAAGGATGGAGAGTCGCCACTCTGATCAACAGCTACTGCTGTAATCTGCGGCTGTTTGGGAACCTGGTAAGAACTGACAGTGCTTTGAGATTTGTAATCCCAAAGAGCAATTTTTCCATCAAGTCCAGCGGTATAGATCAAGTTGGGGTTAATGGGGTGAAAATAGATCCAAGTGATAGTTGGCCAAAATCCTACCCGGTCTTCAGGTTCATAATGAACTTGAAACGAATGCAATAGATCTTTGGATGCTGAATCCCAGATTCGAATATTTCCGGTTACAAAATCGCCCGATGCTATTCGATGGGGTGCAATCGCCTGTTTGGTTACTTGAGATTGCCACAATCGCCGGGAGGAAGTTTTCTTTGGTATTAATAATGGCCCAGAAAGCGATTCAAAAAGATCTGAGGTAGATTGATCGCCAAAAGTCCGGCTAGGCGAAAAAATTTCCTTTTCAAAAAAGTTCTGTATTAGTTCAGTTTCTGAAAACCTGTTGCTAAGCGTCAGAGGCTTAAATATGGCTCGTTGAAAATATCCAACTAACCTGTCCTTTGCCGCGGCCAAATCCTCATTTTTCTTTTTAAGTTCTTCTCTTTGGCCTTCAACTTCGTCGTTTTTCGTTTTAAGTTCGGTTTGTTTTTCTTCTAATTCTTCATTTTTTTGGGAGATCACATTGTTCTTTTGCGAAAGTTGAAACGCCAAAAACGAACTCGTAGCCAATCCAATTAGGATGACTGCCAGAACTGCGGAGCC